>JACDGI010000865.1 GCA_013821665.1 Anaerolineae bacterium | reverse complement strand
GGGTAGATCAGTGAACGACCCGACTGCGAGGAAGCGGATACGCCAATCGGCAGCGCGGCGTAAGGGATGGCGGCGATGTGGTCAAACTGTAATGTACTAAGGAGTCGGGCTAAAGCAGCACCCACCACATTTAAATGTTTGGGGTAGGAAACCAAGCGGCGCAAGTCTAGATAAAACGGCGAGACTTTGCCGGACTTGAGTGTGAAGCTGCCAAATTTGACGCAGCCTGCTTCGGCAAGGGCACGGGCAACATTTTCTATATTCGTCGACGAAGTAGAATCTGAGGATTGTTTATTGGCTTGTTGACGCGCGGCGTTGATGGCATCACGAAGGCGAACAGCTTCGGCATGTGGATCAGCCGATTGGGCAATGCTGCGCGAGGCACTCAAGAGCAATCCGAGACCATCGGATCGCAAACCAGAGTCAACAACGGCTTCTAAGTCGCCACCCTGTGCGCCGATACCGGGGACAAGGAACCATGCGTTCGGAGCGACAACGCGAACCTTGTGCATGGCTTCCGTATCAGTTGCGCCAATTACGAAACCAATTTGGTCTGCGCTGCCCCACGACTGCGCTTTTTGGGCGACCACTTCATAGAGATAGTGACCATCAACGATCAAGTTTTGGAGTTCACCCGCAGCCGGATTGGACGTTTTGCAAAGTAGAAATACGCCTTTTTCAGCGTTAGTGAGGAAAGGTTGGATGGCATCTGAACCTAAGTAAGGGCTGAGCGTAATGGCGGATGCGCCTAACACCTCAAAAGCCGATTGGGCATAACCCTTGGCGGTACTATCAATATCACCACGTTTGGCATCCAAGACGACGGGGATGCCGGTCGGTACATGGGCGATGACATCTTTCAGAGCCTGATAACCTGCCGCACCCCACGCTTCGAAAAAGCCGCTGTTGGGTTTGAAGGCACAAGCTACATCACTGGTGGCATCAATCAGGCGGAAGCAGAAATCACGAACGGCTTCGGCACTGGTGAAATCTTTGGGGTTCGGATCTAGTCCAATACACAACAGGCTATTGATGGCTTGAGAACGCGCTTCAAGTTGAGCGAAAAAAGAAGTCATGCTTTGCCTACCACCATGGCTAACAGCGCCATACGCACGTACATACCATATTCGATCTGGCGGAAATAAGCCGCGCGTGGGTCGCTATCAACATCAATGTGAATTTCGCCAACACGCGGGAAAGGGTGCATCAGCGTCATGGTTGGTTTGGCCTGTGCCATCGTTTCAGTAGTGATGACGTAGCTGTTTTTGACTGCATCATAATGCGCTTCGTCGGTGAAGCGTTCTTTCTGAATGCGGGTGACGTAAAGCACATCGGTTTCGGCGAGTACATCATGGAGATCGGTGAGTTCGGTTTGGGGCACGCCGATTTGACTAATCAGTTCGGCGGGCATGCGCAAACTGTCGGGCGACACATAATTCAATTTGACGTTAAAGAGAGAAGCAAGTTTCGCCAGCGAGTGAACGGTACGACCGTATTTGAGATCGCCGAGCATGGTGATAGTGAGGCCATCGATAGTGCCGCGTTCACGGAGGATGGTGAAGAGATCGAGTAAGGCTTGAGTGGGATGTTCACCAATACCATCACCGGCGTTGATAATCGGCTTGTGGGCATATTTAGCTGCCAAAGCTGCCGCACCAGTTTCGTAGTGGCGCAGGACAACCACGTCGGCGTAGGCCTCTAAGGTGCGAACCGTATCCGGTAAGGACTCGCCTTTGGAGACGCTGGAGTACTTGACTTCGTTGATGGGAATAACCGTGCCGCCCAAGCGCTGCATAGCGGCCATAAACGAAGACGAGGTACGCGTAGACGGTTCGTAAAAGAGATTAGCGAGGACGTATCCTTGCAGCGGCTTGAGAGCAGCTACTTTCTTGCCATCGTGATGATATTCTTCGGCCACATCAAAAACGTAAGCGATGGCATCCTTGTCAAATTGGGATACCGACAAAATATGTTGACCGTTGAAGCGACCGTTACGGCGCACTTCAGCCACCAGCGAACCTGTATTACCAACCAATAAAGCCATAGGGTGTTTAACTTCCTTTATCTTGATGTGCAGGCGCGACATTGCGACCTGATCCAGGCGAGGCAAAAAAAGAACCGTCTTCATAAACTGTCTGATTGCGGAGGACGACACGCCGCACTTGACCACGAACGGGCATCCCCGCAAAAGGTGTCCAGCCGCAGCGGGAAACCCCCTTTTCGCGGACTGTCCATTCCCCGTCAACATCCACTTCGACGTAGGTATCGGGTTGTTCAGGCAGATCGAAGATTCGGCGCGGGTTGTGAACCATCTTATTGACGAGATCATCCAGTGTGATGCGACTGTCATGCACAGCGGTCAGCATCAAAGGCAGCGAGGATTCGAGGCCGGGGAAACCGGGTGGCGGATTATCGCTGTCTTTCTCAGCCAGCGTGTGAGGCGCGTGATCGGTGGCTATACAATCGACTATATCCATGTTGGCCCACAGCGCGGCGACATCATCAGGTGTTGCCAAACGCGGACGAACTTCGCTGCGCCCTGCTCCAAGACGAGGAATGTCATCGGTCGAGAGATAGAGATGATGTGGTCCAACTTCACAGGTGACATCTAGACCGCGCATTTTAGCATCACGAATGATCTCGATTTCAGAGCGGCGGCTGACATGGCAAATATGTACCGAACGCTTTTCGAGATAAGCGACCATCAGCACAGCGGCGAGGGTTCTGTCTTCAGCGTGACATAAAATCGGACGCTGGTGAGGCCAACGTCCGAAGTGTTCACGGATAATATTGAGATCAGTGAGATGTAATGGGCCAAAGGTGGCATCCAGATACAACTTCAAACCACTGGATCGAGGGGCTAAACTTGCCGCAGTCTCGATATTTTGGGGACTCGCGCCAAGATGGATGCCATAATCGCACACGGCTTTTTGAGCGGCTGCGATTTCGGCTAAGGTTAGACTGTCATCGTCAATCAGTGGAGGTGAGGTGTTGGGCATCGCCAAAATAGTGGTGAATCCACCGGCTAAGGCCGCTTTCGTGCCGGACTCGAAATCTTCTTTGTGGATTGCACCCGGTTCACGTAGATGGACGTGAGGATCAATCAACCCCGGCAGACGCAAGCTCGTCATGCGCTCTTATACCC
>JACDGI010000109.1 GCA_013821665.1 Anaerolineae bacterium | reverse complement strand
CCGCAGGTGCATTGAGTGCAGGGGCCTCACCTTTGGCAATGGCAACAACACGATCCAACGTTCCTTGTTCCATCAAATCATTCTTGATGTTTTCACGCATTTGTGGAGTATCCAACATGCCGCGTAAACTGGCGGCCTGATCGCCAAACTGGAGCAGCATCTTATCGATTTCCGCGTCAATCGCCGACTCAGGCACATCTATCGTTTCGACCTGACGAATTTCGCGTAGGACAAGCGCACGCTTCAGATTCTTGATGGCAACCTCGCGATAATCTTTCTTCAGCTCGTCGCGCTGTTTGCCAGTGATTCGCATATAGTCTTCAAGCGTCAACCCTTGCCGCTTGAAATCTTGATCGAGTCGTTCCAGATAATTCTCGGTTTGATCTTCGACCATTTCTTCAGGGAAAGCGATTGTCGCGCCATCAACCATTGCGTCCAGAGCCTCACCTGCGAAGTTGCTCTTGGCTTGTTGTTTAGTCGACTCTTGCAGATTTTCACGCGTACGCATCCGCAGTTCGAGCAGCGTCAACGGCTTCTCTTCTTTTTCGGTGATGCGGGCGGCCAGATCGTCATTCATCGAAGGCAAGGTCACATTTTCAATCTTAGTGATCTTGGCTTTGAATTCCGCCTTCTTGCCCGCGTATTCTTCGTATTCTTTTTCATCTTCAGGATACGTGAGTTCGAAAGTACGTTCTTCATCCACAGCCGCGCCTAGAATTGCTTGGCGGAAACCGGGGGCTGGTTCTTCATTTTCGTCCCGCAGAACCATCACCGCACTATGCTCGTGGATAAATTCATTGCCACCTAAGCCGTGATCGTGGTCATGCCCATGTTCATGGTCGTGCGCTTCACCTTCAGCATGGGTGTGTTCATGATCGTGCTCTTCGCCCTCGGCATGTTCGTGATCATGCTCGTGGTCGTGTTCTTCACCTTCTTCATGAGTATGTTCGGCTTCTGCGGTTGCATCCTCAGCGCCTTCTTCACCGACAATCTTGGCGTACAATTCCATTGTGACGCGGTTGCCCATCTCAACAGGCTTGGTGCTTTCTTCGTAAAGCGCCTGATCTTCTTGCAGTTGGCGCATAGCCTTATCGACCTGATCATCTTCGACGGTCGGCTCGCTATACGGCTGCCGAATGGAGCGATAACCACCCAGATCAATGGTCGGTTGCATGGGCACCATAAACGTAAATTTGGGTTCTGGATCAGCTTCAAAGTTTTCAAGCTGGCCGGGAGCATAGGGCTCGATACCTGATTCTTCAAGCGCTTGCTTATAAACATCATTACCCAGAATTTCGATAGCGTCCTCTAAAATAGCAGGTTCGCCAAAGAAACGCTGAACAACGCCATACGGCGCTTTTCCCTTGCGGAAGCCGGGAATGTTGTACTTTTGGCTGAGTTTCCGGGCAGATTGTTGTTTGGCCTTTTCCAGTTGGCTGGGTTCCAGCGTCACTGTAAAACGGGCATTATGATTTTCAAGACGTTCAGTTTGGATGTTCAAGACCATATCCTTGCAGAGGTTAAGTAGAGCAAATTATAGCACTAGGAAAATGGGATTTCTGTAAATTTTTTATTAGACATTTCAACTAGCGCTCAGCAATGAGGTGGGGATGGCGGGACTCGAACCCGCAAGGTGTGAACCACATGATCCTAAGTCATGCGCGTATGCCAATTCCGCCACATCCCCGCAGAAATTGATTATATGCGAGCAATAAATAGCTCACAAGGGGTAATCATTCCAGATCGATCCGTGAAACTTGCGACACATCCATTTCGCCGGCTTTACCCAAAATACTGGTAATCAGCAGTTGGGCGAAACGAAACAGACTCTGCATTTGTTCCATGCGTTCCAGATACAATTTGGCTAATTCTTGGTCAGACTCGGACATATTGGACATGGATTTAGATAGACGTGCCGCATTATCGTCCATCACGTTCAAGGCACGAGAAACATCGCGCATCTCACGCCCCGCTAAGATGTTCGAAATGATCTGCCAGAAGTCGGTTTCAGCTTCATAAAACTTACGGCGATCACCCCGACCCTTGACCCACACCTGCCGCACCATACCTAGATGTTCAAGCGTCCGTAGGTTCATGCTCACGCTGGCTTTGGAAATATCTAGCAGTTCAACCAGATCATCAAGACTCAGTGGTGCGGCGCTAAGCATCAAGGCACCATAAAGCTGCCCCATCACCTTGCTAAAGCCGAAGTACGACGCTAATTGACCCAAACCGTCCAGCATACTATCCTGAACCGCCTGCAAATTCATGTCATGACTGGGAATCCCGTTTTTATCCGGCACCGACATAGCCATACCTCAAACTTTTCTCTGCTGTCTTGTGGCAACTTCTTTGATTACTAGAACTATCGTATCATTCTTAAAGACTGGTGACAACCTATCTTTAAATCTTATACCATCTATTAAGCTGTGTTATAGGTAATCAGAAATCAATATCACATCATGCATGAATGCTGTCGATCATTTAGTGTCAAAGATTCAGTAGGTTTTTAGGTTGGGAAATTCGAACCGAATCACGTTGACAAATATGAACCTATGTTCTAAAATAGGTCTACCACTTGTACAATTTCGGGGAGTTTCTAATGCCATCATTTGCCGATCAACGATTAATAAAAATGACAGCAAAGTTGGCGGCGACATGCACATATTGCACGGCGGTGGCAACAGCCGAGCCATTCGCCGCATTTGTGTCATTTCGGTGGCATTAGCTGAGCCTCCCGCCGACACAAAATGTCAATTCCGCGGCTTCTCCCCTCGCAGCCGCCGGTCATTTCAGCGGAAGTATTGCAAATTCTGCAATAAATGCAGCAACAACTGCAACATTTACCATATTTTGAACATTAGGTTGCCTATTATCTACCAAAGTGTCATTCATACCGTAAAGCATCGATTGGATTTAAGGAAGCAGCCCGGTTCGCTGGATAAATCCCAAAGAACACGCCAATGCCCAGTGAAATCATGGTGGCTAATAACACACTTGAAAACTGAACCGAGGCTTTAAGCTCAGGCACAGCCGTGGTAACGAGTAGTGTGCCACCGGAAGCAATCAGCACGCCCGTGCCGCCACCAATTAAGGCTAACACGGTGGCTTCCACCAAAAACTGCAACAAAATATCGCCTTTTTGTGCGCCCACGGCTTTCCGCAAACCGATTTCACGTGTGCGCTCAGTCACAGTCACCAGCATGATATTCATAATGCCGATACCACCGACCAATAAGGAAATCCCCGCAATAATGGCGAGAAACACAGTGAGCAATCCGGTTATGTTGCCCAAACTGCTCAGTAAATCATCTTGGGTAAATATCTGGAAATCATCTTCGTCACGGAAGCTAATCCGATGTTCCTGTCGCAGCGCTTCACGCAGTTCCTCAGCCAATTTATTTACACTCTGGTTATCACGCGCCTGCACAATGATATTCCCGACAGGACGCGCGCCCGTCAGTTCACGATCACCACTCAGCCGATTTTGCACCGTAGTCAGGGGTGCAACAATCAGGTCATCGTCGCTGGGGCCAAATCCTGCCCCGCCAACCGCATTCATGACCCCTTCAACCCTAAAGGTGATACCTGCAACACGAATATTCTTGCCCACCGGATCGATTCCGGTTGGAAATAATTTTTTTACAGTCTCCTGCCCTAGTACGGCAACACGCGCCTGACTTTCCATATCATCTTGGTCGAAAAATTGCCCCAATACGACTGACCGGCTGCGTACCGAAAGATAGTCGGGTGTCGCCCCCAAGATACGAACAGAAATTTGTCGTCCTTCGTAAGTTGTATTTTTAGTAACTGTACGCTGTGGCATGACGACCAGCGCATCCGGTACGCGAAAGGGATCAGAGATTGCCCGCACATCATCCAATGTCAGCCGTCTGGTTACGCCTTGGTCGTTTTGACGCGGAAAAACAATGATGAGGTTGGTGCCCACACCGAGGAATTGCTGGCGTACATAGCCATCTACCGCCTGCCCCAGCGACACTAAAACGATAACTGCCGCTACCCCAATCGTTATACCCAGCATCGTCAGTATCGAACGCAGCTTATTACTACCCAAACCAACCAATGCCATACGGACGTTTTCAAACATCGGTTATTCTTTCTTGCAGCCTATTCAAAACGTAGTGCATCAATTGGCTTCATACGTGCAGCCCGACTGGCAGGATATAAACCAAAAAATATACCGACAAAACTACTCACAGCCGTTGCCAACACGATGGCATCCGCGCTCACACTAACTTGTAATGACGGAATCAGTTTGCCAGCCGCAAAAATTGCGCCCCATCCTAAAGCGATCCCAATCAAACCGCCGAGAACCGATAAAACTAAACTTTCGATCAAAAACTGACTGAGGATGTCTCGACCACGTGCCCCGACAGCTTTCCGCAAACCAATCTCGCGGGTCCGTTCCGTCACCGAAACGAGCATGATATTCATGATACCAATGCCTCCGACCAACAATGAAATCCCCGCAATCATCCCCAGAAAAACCGTCAATATTCCCGTAATGCGACCGAGTGAATTGAGCAAATCTTTTTGGTTGATAATTTGAAAATCTTGTTCGCCCTGAAATTGCACATCATGGGCTGTCGTCAGATAGGCTTCAATTTCACGGGTTGCATTATCCATCGATTTTTCGGATGCAGCCTGCACATCAAATACATCGACCCGATAACCACCATCTTTAGTACGCGCTTGATCCAAACGCGATTGGGCGGTACTCAGCGGGATATAAATAACGGCATTCTGATCGCCAAAGAAGCTGGTACTTTTTTCTTCCATTACACCTATAACCGTAAATACACGGTCATTAATGCGCATAATACGTCCGACTGGATCAACCGTTTTATCGCCATACAAACGCTCGACAATCGTTGTCCCCAGCACTGCGACTCGTGCAGCGTTATCCACATCCGATTGACTAATAAAAGTTCCACCTGCTCGTGGCTTCCAACTTCTGACCTGAGTGAAATTGGGCGTAACCCCACTGACGGTTAATGTCGTACGTTTGGCCTCAGCAACTACAGTCCCAGCAATTTGATGTTCCATCGCCACTTGGCGAATACTGGGCGCAATCGAGGGGTTTGACAAGGCGTTACCTTCTATCGTCGTTAGTGGCATGATAGTGGTACGGGTACTTGAGGTCGGCGCGGCAGAAAAGACAAACAGAATATTCGAGCCTAAACCTTGAAATTGGGTCGAAATATAGGTTTCGACTCCCCGTCCCAAACTAATCAGCGCGATAACAGCCCCCACCCCGATGATAATTCCCAGTGTTGTCAATACCGCACGCAAGCGATTAATCAACAACGATGAAAGAGCGATGCGGAAAATTTCTAAAAAGTTCATGTTCGAAATTTCATCAATTGACGAGGTTCATGGCTGTGGGTTTCAAAACTCAACAAAATGGACTAAGGCTTACTCTAGTTATCAATGGGATTGAAGGATGCACGCGCCACCAGCACGACTTTTTGACCTGCTTCCAACCCGCTGACAATTTCGCTTTCAGTTTCATTCCGTACGCCCAAAATGACAGGAACATCAGTGAACTTGGTCTCACTTTGCTGCACAGTAACATAGGCCTGCTGCGTCACACTATCGATACGGATAAAACGGTTGGGCAGCGCGATAACGTCCTTGAGCTGGTTGACAACGATGGTAGCCGTTGTAGTCATGGCGGCTCGAATCGGTTCCTTGGTTGGGTCAAGTGTGACGCGCACCGTATACGTCACCAATTGACCAGTACGAACTGGTGTTACCGCGACCCGTGTAACGTGCGCCACAAGTCTTGCATCGGGCAGCGCATCAAGCCGCAGCATCACTGGTTGTCCGGTCTGGACATTTACGATGTCGGTCTCATCAACAGCCACATCCACATAGTAACTCGATGGATCAATCAAGCTTATAGCAGCCCCTTGCGGTGGCGCTTCACCAACCACTAAATTATTCTCGGCCACAATCCCATCAAAGGGCGCAACTAAGATGGAACGATCTTGTGTCGTCTGCGCTTGTTTGACTGCCAGTGTAGCAATTTGCAACTGTGTTTGTGCAATTTTGAGTTGTAAGTCTGTAGGCCCATTTTTTAATTGATCAAGCTGAGTCTGCGCTGCAACGATTTCGGCATTCGCGCTGGAAAGAGCCGCTACGTCAGCCGGTTTAGTTTCTGCGCCCGTTACGCCGACATCAGCTAAAGCTACTCCGTTCTCCGCTTGCACAATCGGAACCGTGACATTATCAGCGGGGTTGGTTTGCGGCACATTGACATGAAATCCAAGCGCACTAGCCTGTTCAGCAGCCTGTTTTGCGGCTGCCGACGGCAAATCACGCGCGAGTTGGGCTTGCCATAATTGATTACGAGAAATCTCGGCCTGCAAACGGGCAATTTCGACCTGATTAGGATCTGCACCTAAGGTTGCCGCACCCGCTTGTGCCTGTGCTGCTTTAAGTGCCGCTTCAGCCACCGCAACATCAACATCACGGGCGGGTCGTGTTAAAGCGTCATAGGAAGCTTGCTGTGCAGCCAATCCAAGTTGGGCATTTGCGACTGCATTATCGAGGTCAGGCGTATCTAAACGTGCCAGAATATCACCTTTTTTGACCGGCTGCCCTGCCTTAACCAAAATTTCTTTAACAGGCGCACTTATATCAAAAGCAAGTGGCAGTTGTTGTATCGGCGTAATCGCTCCAGTAGCGTTGACAGTAACCGTCAAATCACTCGTGCTGACAACAATCTCATCTTCAACATTCACGGCGGACTGTGCCGCGTCTGCCTGTTCCTGCTGGAAGCGAGCATATAAAATCCCGCCCGTAATCAGTACCGACAATACAATAACAATGATAATAATCCGCAGTATACGGCGCACTTTCTAGCCTCCCAAAATGGCGAGTTTGTCGCCACCTAAGCTGACTGCTAGAACATCCCCTTTTTGAATGCCATCCACGACCTCGCTGGCATCATCCCCTTGAAGCCCTAAGGTCACTTCCGTTTCTTGTAAGTGACCGTTGTTATCAACGACATTGACATACGCCGTGTCATGCTGGCGGTCAAGGCGAATATATTCGTTTGGGACGCTTAACACATTGGTTTTTTGCTCCACCACAACCGATGCTTCGGCAGTCATACCTGAACGGACGCGAGGATCATTTGCATCTAACTGAACCTGAACATCATAGTTAATAATGCCGTTATCGTTCGTGCCAACTAAAGCAATCGACCCAATCGTGGCGGGCAATTCAATCCCCGGCAGCGCATCCACTTTAACTTTTGCGAGCGAGCCTTCGCGCACTTTATGAATATCGACTTCATCAACCTGCACGACCACATGCAAGGGCGAAACATTAGTAATTTCGACGACAGGAAGCGCTGGGGAAACAACAGAGCCGGCCTGCACATTCACGGCTGAAACGATACCATCCGATGGTGCAGTCAAGGACATATCAGCCAGCACTTTGGCAGCCTGATCGACTTGGAGTTGGGCTTGTTGAACGGCAATATTCGCTTGGTCGATTTGGGCTTGTGTCGGCCCGGCCTTAACACGATCCAGCTCTCGCTGTGCCTGTACAATCCGACCGGCAGCGGCATTCAATACACCGCGATTACCGCTTTTCAGCGACTCCAATTGTAACCGGGCAATTTCGGCGTTAAAAGATGCTGCGCCAACCTGTGCATCCAATAATTGATAGGCTTGATCAACCTGTCCGCCCGCCGCATTTGTTCGGGACTTCTCGGCCTGTGCCTTGAGATCAAGTGCCTGCTGGTAACGTAATTGTGCCGCTTGCAAATCGGATGGTGATACTGCATTTTGAATGCCGAGGTATGCACCCTGAGCGCTCTTGAGATTGGCCTCAGCGACTTCGATAGCACTTTGATCGACTGGTTTGATGACATCTTGCTTTTGAAGCTGAGCCAGTTGCAAATTCAACACAGCGCGATCATAGTTCATCTGCTCATTATCATGGGCTAAAACCGCCAACACGTCCCCTACCTTGACCACATCACCCGGTTGAACTATGACCTCTGCCACGCGGGCAACTTGCTTGAAACTTAGATCCGTGACAGACTCGGCATCAATCTTGCCGATGCCTGTAACGAACAAGGTTACATCACCCTGAGCAGCCGTGTAAAAATGCAAATTCTGATCTGGCTGACGCGCACGCATCAGTTGTGCTGCATTAATCCCAAAAGCACAAACCGGTAGTAAAAGTACGAGAAAGGTTAGAAAAATTAATGTGCGTCGTACCGACATAAAAGAGTCAACTCCACAACAGCTTTAACACGAACATTAACAACCTTCAAATATGATTGTTCAATTTGACTCAATTGGATTATCATAGCACAATTTACATTGTAATCTTGTCTGATGCGCTCATACGCCAAGCGAAAGCTAATCTAGCGTTAAAAACGTGACAATGGTATTATTAACTATGCGTTATCTTTCACAATCCATTAGTAAATTATAGGGGAGCAGTGGCCCTTATGCCCGGAAATATTCCTGATATTGTAATTGGGCGACTGCCTTTATATTTACGTGCCTTGACCCGACTTGCTGTTGAAGGACAGGAAGTAACTTCTTCCCATGAACTTGGTCGGCGTTTGGGTATTAGTTCCGCTCAAATCCGTAAAGACCTTTCGCATTTCGGTGGATTTGGCAAGCAAGGCACAGGTTATCACATTGCCTATTTGGTAGATCAGCTACGTCAAGTGCTGAAGGTTGACCAAGAATGGGAGGTAGCCGTGATCGGTGCGGGTGATTTGGGTACTGCCCTGCTGCATTACAAGGGTTTTTCGGACAGAGGCTTCCGTATTGCATGTGTATTCGACAATTCACCGCAAAAAATCGGGAAGAACATTGGCGAGTATGTTATACATCCAATCGACGAAATGCAAAAAATCATCCAAGAACGCGGCATTAAAATTGCGATGATCGCGGTGCCAGCCGAGAAAGCACAAGAAGTGGCTAATAAACTGATTGAGGTTGGTGTGCGTGCCATTCTCAACTATGCTCCGATGACCTTGAATGTTCCGTCGGAGGTCAAAGTGCAATATATCGACCCTGTGGTTCAGATGCAGCGTATGACCTTTTATCTAACCTAAATTTGTCCAATGCGTCGTAAGATCGATTGATCTTCAAGCGCACGACCAGCCCCGACTGCTACTGCAATCATGGGGTTTTCAGATCGATAAACAGGTACACCCGTTTCGCGTGTCAAGAACACATCCATGCCGCGCAGCAATGCCCCACCACCTGTTAGCACAATACCACGATCAATAATGTCAGAGGCAAGTTCAGGTGGTGTCGTTCCAAGAACCGCCTTGACAACACTGGCGATTGCAGACAGTGGTTCTTGCAAAGCTTCAATAACTTCACCTGTCGTGATTGTTACGGTGCGCGGCAGTCCGCTGACATTGTCCCGCCCTTGAATTTCCATCGCCATCGTTTCGCCAATATCGATTGCCGCACCAACTTGGATTTTGATCGATTCGGCAGTAGGCTGCCCGATGCTGAGGTTATATTTACGCCGCACATAACTTTGAATGGCTTCGTCTTGTTTGAGGCCGCCGACACGACCACTCTCGGCACGGACGATGTTGTTCATCGTAATTACGGCTGCTTCAGTAATTCCGCCGCCAATATTAATGACCATATCACCGGCTGGTGTACTGACAGGAAGCCCTGCCCCGATAGCTGCTGCCAGCGGTTCCCAAATCAAGAATGCTTCACGCGCCCCCGCCGAAAGTGCCGCCTCATGTACAGCACGCTTTTCGACACTGGTAACCCCGAACGGCACAGAAATCATAACGGTGGGCTTAAACAAGCGCACACGACCGGCAACCTTGTCAAAAAAGTGACGCAGCATCACTTCCGTGACTTCATAATCGGCAATGACTCCATCACGCAGTGGACGAACGACCTGAATATCCTCGTCATCGACCTTACCCAGCATCTCACGCGCGGGTTGTCCTATCTCAACAATGCGTTCATCTTCGGCGGTCAATGCGACTAGAGAGGGTTCTTGCAGCACAATCTGCCCATTTTCATAAATGAGAACATTGATCGTACCGAGGTCGACACCAAGCTGTTTGCGGAGTAATCCCATATCATCTAAACCATTTCGTTGACAATGCCGTAGCGCGATACTATACCATACATCCCGTGATGTAGAGAGATGATATATTTAAAACAAATAGGGCAAGCTGTACTTGCCCTATCATTTATTCATACTGCGGACGCGAAAGTTATTCGCTGTCGTCCTGGCTCACAATACGCAGGATTGAACCCGAACGACTCTTGAGCTTATTCTTGATTTTAAGCGCCAATTCAGCACGGCGCAATTCGAGCGCTGCACTACGGTTTTCGGCTTCCGGTACACCCTCAGCCATCATCTTAGCCGCCCGCGCCCGTGCCGCTTCGATCTTCTCTTCGTCAAGCGCGAACGATGATTCGGCTAAATAAGCAAGTGCAACGACTTTGTCAGGACGAATGTCAACCACACCGCCATAGATCACAAAGCGTTCTTCTTTGTTCCCTTTGCGGACGATCAATTCGCCATAGCCCATCGTCGTTAACACGGGCGCATGATGCGGTAATACGCCCATCTCGCCTTCCGAACCGGGAACGATCACCATATCGGCTTCGCGTTCTTCGAATACCTTGCGTTCCTGCGTCACAATTTCAACATGTATTGGCATTTGGCCTCCTATCTACCCTCATACATGCAGGTACATCATTTTACGAATACACCTGCACGCAGCGGATAGTTTTATTTCTGTGACTGCTCGTAACGCTGGAGAACTTCATCCATAGCACCAGCCATATAGAACAACTGCTCAGGGATATGATCCACGTCGCCATTCAAAATAGTGGCGAACCCGGCAACAGTGTCCTTGACCTTGACGTAACGGCCTTCACGTCCGGTAAACTGGGTCGCAACATAGAACGGCTGGCTAAGGAACTGCTCAATCTTACGAGCGCGTGCCACCAGCAGCTTGTCGTCGTCTGAAAGTTCATCAATACCCAGAATGGCGATGATGTCCTGCAAATCCTTATAACGCTGAAGAATTTGCTGAACCGCACGGGCAACACGGTAGTGTTCTTCACCGACGGTCAATGGGTCAAGGTTCTTGCTGGTGCTTGCCAGAGGATCAACCGCCGGGAAAATACCGCGTGCGGCAATCGAACGTTCCAGAGCAATTGTACCGTCCAAATGGGTGAACACCGCCACAGGCGCAGGATCGGAATAGTCATCTGCTGGCACGTACACGGCTTGAATGGAGGTAATCGAACCCTTGGTAGTTGAGGTAATACGTTCCTGTAACTGTCCCATTTCGTCAGCCAGTGTTGGCTGATACCCGACTGCGGAAGGCATACGACCCAGAAGTGCCGACACTTCCGACCCCGCTAGTGAATAACGAAAAATATTGTCAATGAACAGCAGCACATCACGACCTTCATCACGGAAATATTCCGCCATCGTCAGGCCGGAAAGTGCTACACGAAGGCGCACACCGGGCGGCTCATTCATCTGACCGAACACCATCGCCAGTTTATCAAGCACACCTGCTTCATCCATTTCGTGATAAAGCGCTGTACCTTCACGCGTGCGTTCGCCTACACCAGCAAATACGGACAAGCCGGAATGCTGTGTCGCAATAGAGTTAATCAATTCCTGAATAGTAACTGTCTTGCCTACACCTGCACCACCGAAAATACCGACCTTACCGCCCTTTGACATCGGGGCGACCAAGTCAATAACTTTCATGCCGGTTTCGAAGATTTCAATCTTAGTTGATTGTTCTTCAAAGGTTGGTGCTTGTGCGTGGATTGGACGGCGGGGTGAGGACGATGGAACGGCTTCGCCACCATCAACAGGTTTACCCAACACGTTGAACACGCGCCCCAATGAGGCCGGGCCAACAGGCACGCTAATTGGTGCGCCTGTGCCATAAGCAGGGACACCGCGTTGCAACCCGTCAGTGGTATCCATCGCAACCGTGCGCACGCTGTTATCACCAAGCAGCGTCTGTACTTCTAGAATAAGATCGTCTTGACCTTCACGAGGCACACGTACGGCCTCAAAAATATCAGGAAGCTGACCGGGCAGGAAGTTGACATCCACCACAGCTCCTAATACTTGGGACACATGCCCTTGATTCTCTGCCATATTTGTCTATCTCCTCTTGATTGCTGTCGCGGTGGTTTTTACGGTTACCCACCCGATAAATTTGTCTGCAAATTGCCGTAATTGAACTTAATTCAATTTGGCAACATCGGTTAAGATTTTATCGGCCAAGGAGTCAATTGATGACTGCAAGGCTTCAGCGCCACCAACGATGTCCAGAATTTCGGCTGTAATGGCCGCTTGGCGGACTTTGTTATATACCAGCGTTAGATCACCGATAAGCTGTGTCGCATTGTCGGATGCGTTTCGCATGGCGACCATACGGGCCGAATGCTCACTTGCTTGGCTTTCCAACAAGGCTTGATACAGTTGTAATTCTGTAAAACGCGGTACAATTTCGTCCAAAATCGCTGCTGGATCAGGCTCATATTCATAATCCGAATTTGAGGCGCTTACCGTCGGAATATCCTTGAGCGATTCTTTCAGAATATTGTCATCAGTCGAGAACGGCAGCAGCGGTAACCAGCTTAATACCACCGGACGCTGCGTCAGCGTATTTACAAAGTCGGTATAGGCGATAAAAACATCATCGACTGTTCCCGACAAAAATTCATCAATTGCCAAACGTGCAACTGGCGCAATATCAGCAACCGTCGGATCAGAACCAAAGGTGCTGAATTCTGCCACAACATTCGCGCCGGATCGAATCAGCGAGTCACGCCCCTTCTTACCGACACTGACGTAACGCACTGGCTTACCAATGCGATGCGCGAACCGCTGCGCCACACGAATGATATTGGAGTTAAAGGCACCCGCCAAGCCGCGATCAGAGGTGATGAGAACAATCATGACCTGCTTGATTTCGGGGCGAGCTGTCAGCAAAGGATGCAGAGGAATCCCCTTGGTACCTGTGCTTTGGACATTCAACAATATTTCCCATGCTTTTTCGGCAAATGCACGGCTTGCCAATACCCGTGCCTGTGACTTACGCACACGCGATGCGGAAACAGCTTCCAACGCGCGGGTAATCTGGGAAATGTTCTTCACACTACGAATACGTTTTTTTACTTCACCGGCTGTAGCCATTGTTATCTCCTTATGCCGCTTCCACAATCACGTTGGGGGCATGGCGTACCATACCCGATGTGTGAGGGGCGCGGGTTAGCTCCAGCTCGTGTTAACGGTATTCAGTGCTTCTTTCAAAGTGGCTTCTTGAGCGTCATCCAACGTCTTCTTTTCGCCAATACCGTTGATTAGTTCAGCGTATTGGGTATTCAAAGTACGTAGGAAAACAGTCTGCCATTCCCGCACACGGTCAACTGTGACATTATCCAGATAACCTTTTGTACCAGCATAAATCAGGGCTACTTGATCAGCCATCGACAGCGGTTGATATTGTGGCTGCTTGAGCAATTCAGTCAAGCGAAGACCACGATCCAACTGCTGCTGTGTCGCTTTATCAAGATCCGAACCGAACTGGGCGAAGGCCGCCAGTGAACGGAACTGGGCGAGGTCAAGACGCAAACCGCCTGCAACCTTCTTCATAGCTTTGGTCTGGGCATCACCACCGACGCGGCTGACGCTGATACCAACGTTGATGGCCGGACGTGTACCCGCATAGAAGAGTTCAGGTTCGAGGTAAATCTGACCATCAGTGATGGAAATAACGTTCGTTGGCACATAAGCCGACACATCGCCCAGCAGGGTTTCAATGACGGGCAGAGCGGTCAAACTGCCACCACCACGCGCATCGCTCAACTGAGCGGCACGTTCCAGCAAACGACTGTGAAGATAGAACACATCGCCGGGGTATGCTTCACGTCCCGGTGGGCGGCGCATCAGCAGCGAAACCTGACGATACGCCCAAGCGTGCTTGGACAGATCATCATAAACAACGAGGGCATCCTTACCATTTTCCATGAACCACTCACCCACCGCGCAACCGGCATAGGGAGCAATGTAATTCATAGCAGCAGAGTCAGAAGCAGAAGCCATAACAACGGTGGTGTATTCCATCGCGCCGTATTCTTCCAGAAGCGCCACCAAACGAGCCACTTCACCACGACGCTTGCCGATAGCAACGTAGATGCAGTTGACATCTTTGCCCTTCTGGTTCAGGATCGCGTCAATGGCAATAGCAGTCTTACCCGTTTGACGATCTCCGATGATCAACTGACGCTGACCACGACCAATCGGGGTCATCGAGTCGATGGCAATCAAACCGGTCTGCAACGGACGACCGACGTTCTTACGCTCGATAACGCCGGGGGCGATACGCTCAATATTGAAGAATTCAGTTGCGGCAATTGGGCCTTTACCGTCAACAGGGGTACCTAGTGCATCAACAACGCGCCCAACCATGCCCATACCTACAGGTATGGAAGCGATACGTCCCATCGGACGCACTTCATCACCTTCTTGGATGGTGTCATATTCACCCATAATGATGATACCGACATTGTCTTTTTCTAAGTTAAAGGCAATACCGGGCGTACCATTGGTGAATTGAACCAATTCACTGAAGCGGATATTGTCGAGGCCAGAAATGCGGGCGATACCATCACCCACTTCTAGCACACGACCTACTTCTACGGATTCGATCTTCTTCCCATATCCATCGATCTGTTTGAGCAATGACTCATAAATATCGTTGGAGATCACAGCCATTGAGGCCTCCTTGCTACCTTTAGCTAATATTTCTAACTATGCTAACAGCGTATTCGCTGGTTTAAGCCGAGACATGAGGAAACAATAGTTCAATATGCTTAGAATTGTAACCGATGGAAGTTCATCTGTCCACTTTTTCACAAACGGAAGCAGGGTAATCGCATCAAAATAAGGAAGAAGGGATAATGGGGCAAAAAGGGAAGCCTCATGTCGGACAAGTTGAAAACG
>JACDGI010000864.1 GCA_013821665.1 Anaerolineae bacterium | reverse complement strand
AAGGTGAATGTATCGCCTAAAGTGGCATTGATAGGTACAGCAGTGGTATCCGGTACGGGTTGACTTAACTGAGGTACTTTTACCCAGCCAATCGTTGCAATATCGGGATTAAAGGCTTCCCCATTGGCATTATGGGCCGACAATTTGCTGCCGAAAATCGCGTAAACACCGGTAACAAGCCGATAAGCACCCGGTGACAGCGCCGGAACGTCAAACCGATGCACATCGGGAACAACGTCACCACTTTGCCAGATGGTTGTTGAATACAACCAGCGTAGGATTTGGGCATCCTGACTGCCCGCGATGACTTGATAATCTTGTGTCAGGAGTTGAACATATGACCAGTAATCATGCCCCAACTGCCGTAAGGGTGACCAGTTCAGCGTAAACATTACGGGCTGTCTTTCACTTGACAGTTGATTTTGCCCTTGTACGGAGGCTAATTGCAACTGATCTGAAAATGTTGTGGCCGGTTTTGACACGGTATCTTCATAAGTGAGAACCGTGCCTTGAGGAACAGGTTTGGCATAGCCTAAGAAAGAAAGCTGCTGGTCTTCATAAGAGAGGCGTTCACCGGTTTCGATATTGGCGGTCAGGGCGTTTTGTGTGGCTTGAGAGAATGATGGCAGCAGGTTTATGGTGTCGCCCTGTAACAAAACATAGTCGCGTGTTTCAAGCATCAAGCTGCTTGACTCAAGTGACCACGGTACGACTATGGTTGTATCTGGAGGGAGCAATGTTATGGCCTGAATTGGCTTCACATTTGGATATTTATCAACAAGCCATGTGCGGGTGGTAATGCGCGTGAGTTCGTCTAAGGGTATCAACAACGGATGATTTTGTGCCTTGATCCAGTTGGCAAAAGCGCGGCGATCCGTGCGAAAAAACCACTCATTATGATTGAGTGCATAGCCGAATATGCGCCATATGTAGAAATTATCGGCATGATCCCAATAGTTTGTGTAGATGCCCCATGCCAGAACCGATTGTGTGCCCAATATGCCGGTCAGGATCAGAATACTGCCAGCAACCAAGATGCGTCTCGAAGAAATCCGTGCCAGTAAAACGAGTATCGAACTGACAGCCAGCCCGATGATGAGCGGAAATACCGCATACTCGCCCATAATACGGAGTCCATGAGGGATTTCATTCGACAGCAGCACAGGCATCGCACATAAAACTAAGAGCGCCGCAAGATAGGCGCTTGAGGTTTGTCGTATACGTAAAAGCACTGCGAACAAGCCAGCTACAAAAATCCATGTGAAAAAGGTGGGCACGAGCGGCGCGTGAGCCGCATTATATTGTGGATTAATGTCCCCATCCGCGAGAAATAAACCCCCAAATTTGCCGATCAAATATAAAGGTTGTAAGTTCGGTTTTGAGACCTCGGAGGCGCGGCCTAAAACAGCACTGGGTGTGTTCAAGAAACGGAGCGCGACCGGAAGCATCAGCAAACCCACAACCACACCCAGCAGGAACAAACGTGGTAACCAGATACGCCAATTATTTCGTCTAAAGATGGCAAGGCTAATCAATACCGGAGCGAGTGCTAACGGCACAAAATAGGCGGCGGTGTAACTATACAAAGCGAGTGCCATGAAAACGCCAGCGCATAAGAAATCTCGCCAACGGTTTTTACGCAATCCACGCATCAAAAAGCCGGTTGTGAGGAGCATGTATAAGGGCTGTAGCATGGCTCTATATAAGGAGCGGCTCAGCGTGATATGACCAATGGCGATGGTCAAGGCAATGACCGCAGCCAAGGCAGCGATACGCCGATAATCACGCGGTACGTCGCGTAAACATTCAGTGGTCGCCCAATAAGCTGCTGCCAGCGTGAGCAATCCAAAAAAGCTGGTGGTCAAGCGGGCTGACCAGACACTCAGACCATAGAATTTGTTGGAGACGGCTTGCAAGATGCGATATAAGGGTTCTGGCCGCCCAAAATCTTCGTAGAGCGGGAAATTACCTGAATGCATCACATGCAAGATGTCGATAACATTGATGCCTTCATCGTTACTGACACCAGTTGGATAGCTGCTGAGTTGGTGGATACGCAACCAGAAGCCGATGAGCAGAATGGGCAACATGAGTAGAAGAAAGATTGTGTTTCTACTCTGATTTCTAGTTGCTGACGGCATGGTTGCATTTCCCCTGACAGTCAAAATAATCTATCGTTTGCTAAGGCACATTGACTGGCCCTAGCCCCACTTGCGTATCGGCGGCTTGTCCGGGCTGTGTCACCGCGAGCCGACCATCCGGCGCGTTTGTATTACCATAAACGGCTAAGCTCACCCACCAATTGCCCTTTTCAGGCGAAGCAGGCAGCGGCAGACTGACCTCATCACCAATAGTTTGCCCCGGCACCCAACAAGTCGTCGGGTAGCGGGTTTCGCCACCGGGCTGCCAAGGATCAATGCTGGTTGTTTGACCATCCGGCGCAACCAGCACAGCGGTAAACCAATACGGCGTTGTGACCTGCGAAAGCCCCTGCCAACGCAAATGTAAATTCAGTTGACCATCCTGATATTGCGAATCCCAACCGGTCAGTTTAAAAGCGTCTGTGCCAAAGGTAGCATCAACATCGTGCGAAACGGTGGTTTGAGGGGCGCTCGGCGGCACGGAAAAGTTCGTGCCGACCACATCCAGACAAGCAATTACGACAATCAACAGGACTGCTTGCACCACGGTAATGATGGGCCAGCTCTCGCGCTGAGAATCGGTCAGTGTTCTCAGTCCATCCACCGCCGCGATGATCATGAAAGGCGAAAAGAACAACCAGACGCGGCCTGTTTCGCCACGGGCCGTGCCGCTGATGGTCAATATGAGCATGGTCAGCAGCAAGGTTATCGCCAGCAACGGAAATTCAGCCGTCTTGCGATTGCGCCACCAGATCCAGATGGTTCTAATCCAAAGTATCGCCAAGACAATACCCGTCCACATGATCCAATCCCAGATGTGCATCCACACCCAGAACCAATATGGCCGATCCAGACTGAGGTGGAACAGTAGCGAAGTATGCATGAGATCAAAGAAGGTTTGTCCACCCGCCAGCCAAAATAAGACCCAAGGAATGACCAAGCCTATGCCATATAAAATGCCGGTCACTACGGCTGATTTGAAACGTTTATCACGATAGTGAAGCAACGTGTAGAGT
>JACDGI010000108.1 GCA_013821665.1 Anaerolineae bacterium | reverse complement strand
CATCAATTACCACATAACTGGTTACAATATAGCTGTCGTTCATGTCGCTTCTCCGTTTGATGGTTGTCTGGTAACTCCCATTTTAACGAGTTCTGCATGAACGACATTAACTAGCAATCACGGTATAGTTAGTCACCAAAAGCGGTAAGTTTTAAATTTGGAGAATGGAATTGGGCAATTTTAAGCGGTTGGCTGTGTGGGAAAAAGCGCATCATCTCACGTGAGAAGTTTACAAAATAACTGCTCATTTCCCAAAAGACGAAACATACGGCCTGATAAGCCAATTAAGACGAACATCAAGTTCTATTCCCGCAAATATTGCTGAAGGTTCAGGAAGAGGCGGTAACAAAGAAATGGCGCAGTTTTTGCGTATCGCGCAAGGATCTGCTCATGAGGTTGAATATCATTTGCTACTAGCGCGTGATCTTGATTTCATTAGGCCTGAATCCCACATTCAACTTGAAGAAAAGATTATAGAAATTCAGCGGATGCTTGCTGGATTACTCTCTACAGTATCACCTAAAAACTGAATTTGCTTCTCTTCTAACTTGAAACTTGCGCTTGTAACTACAGCAACGGCTGCGGACGCGGAAGTGCCGCAAGCTGCTTGAGGGTGGTGGCACAGACCACGCCAGAGATATTGAAGGCGATGTTGCCTTTATCGTCGATGGCGAGTGAGCCGGGGGCGGCATTAAACGGGGGCAAGTCGGCAATCAATTGGAGTTGGGCAGCATCTTGCAACAGATCAAGCGCATGACGCTGATGAGTGGGTTGTAAATCATCACCGGTATAAACGCGGATAACACCGGTTTCGGGATCGCTGGTCACGACGCGTTTGCCATCCGGTGAACAGACCATGCGTCCGATGAAGTAATGAACACCTTGACGTTTTTTAACTTTGCCACTGGTATCCGTCAGCACAATCTCACGCCCATCTGACACAAAAATGGCTGAACCGCCGTTGGCGATGGCTAACGAGGACTGCGAGTCTTCATCCAGATTGAGCTTGAGGTCGAAACTGCCGACGCTGATATGCTGTTGGAAAATATGCAGTTTACCTTTGGCATCAAGGGCGACAATTGAACCCATCAGACGATCCAAGCCCAGCGCGATGATATTGGCTTTGGCTTTCAGTTCGAGTTTGACTTCTTTACCATCCAATTCCAATAAAAGTTCATCCCCGGTCATCCAATAGAGGCGCAGTTTGCCATCGTCGGTGGTGAAAAGTGTGGCCTGTGCGGTACGGACAAAAGGCAAGTATGCGCCGTTAGGAGCGACCAGCGTAGCCAGAAATTCGGCCCATTTATCACTCTGACGGCTGACAGCTTTATGTTGATGTTCACCGACTTCGATGCCGGTTTCGAGGTCGAAGTAGGTGGCACGATCTCGCTGAGTCCACGCGGCCAACAGGGTTTGCTTGCCGGGAAGGATATGCAGACTTTGGATGGCTTGATTGGTGAGATGTACGCGCCAAGGCATGAAATTACTCTTTGCGCCGATTGGGATATGTGGATGTGACTTGGGATAAGTGTAGTGGAGAATAGCATGTCATGCAAGCAGGCTAACACAACCTTAAAGAGATTATGACTGTGAGCCTATTTTGGAGGAGTCATATGCAAGTAGTCCAGTAATGAGACCAGCAGACGGCGCAACGTTTCATCGACTTCCAGCGGCAAGCCGAACCCGCCGATTTTTTCGAGTGAGATCGTACCATCGACAATAATACGTAACATGCGAATGGCGTGTTGTGCATCTTCAGGCGAGAGTTTGTAGGCAGACAAGGCGCGGATCATAATGTCAACCACTTCGCGCCCTGTGTTAAGCCATTCGGCATCTTCAGGATCAGGCGCTGTTTGAACGGCGGCATACAATCCGGGATGTTCTTTACCAAAATTGCGCATGGTCTGAGCAAGTGCTAGTACGGCATCATCACCTGCCTTACCCATGACCTCGCGACCCAATTGCGTCGTCAGTATTTTGAGACCATAAAGGGTTAGGGCACGTCGCAAGCCCGTCAGACCATTTACATAGTGATAAAGGGTTGGCGATTGCACACCCAATTGGGCTGCGAGGTTTGCCATACTCAGTTTCTCCAAGCCCTCACTGTCAGCGAGTAATGCGGCTGCTTGGATAACAGCCTGATAATCCAAACCCGCTCGTGCGTTTCTCATAGCGCTCCTTCTAAAATGGTATCCTGCGGCTGCTTGGCTGCCAAAAACGCGAGGACACTTTGCGCGGTCTGTTCTGGCATTTCGGCTTGCGGATGATGTCCCGCACCCTCGATTATACTGATACTCACTTGAGTTGCTTCTAGACGTTCTGCGAGTTGCTGCGCTTCCTGCTGCGGTTGCTTGAAGTCAGGATCTTTTGAACCCATCACAATCAAAACTGGAACGCGAACTTGCTCAATTCGCTCATCCCAATCGCGGTATGAGTTGGCAAATATCATGCGCAGCGCGTGCATACTCCCAGCTTCTTTGAGCATGGCTTTTACATTTTGAAGGTGCAAATTAAAATCGGCGGGGCGTGCCGATGGGTACATTTTGGGGAAGTAGGCCAGATAAGCCGGTAATCCCCACATCGGCGCGAGAAAGACATTCGCCATGAGAGAAGCCATTAAACGTGAAGATGCGCGAGCATAAGCACTAACAAGCGCTATGCCATCGACAAGCTCAGGCGCTTCAACGGCTGCCCATATAGCTGCTGCAATGGCGACCGATGTGCCTATTATGCAGGCCGATCCCGCGTCTAAATGCCTAATCAACTCCAACAGATCTGAGCCGAGTGCTGCGGGACTGTAATCCGACCAACGTTTACTCGATTCGCCTTGACCACGCATATCCATTGTGACGACTCGATAACCTGCTTCGACCAGTTTGGGCGTTAGGAAACGATATTCCGCACGGGTATCGCCGCCAGCAGGCATACAGACGATCAAGTGTCCTTCACCTTGATCATCATAGGCAATCCTTCCGCCGTTTAAGTCGAGATATAGAGTATTCATCAAGTAACTCCTATATTGAATCTAATCTCAATTGCTGTTTGTCTAACATGATTAGACAATAGTGGAATGTTATTAGATTGTCAATAGATAACATGAAAATCCCCGCGAGTTAGAGCGAGTTGAAAAAAGACGGGCATTTTTTATGAGAAAAGAAAATGAGTTAAAGAGCGCCCACGGTTTTAAGCCACGATTGGGCGATGAGCGCGGCACCCGCCGGTGAGGTGTGAACACCATCGGGCAGCCAATAGCTTGCTTCGCGCTGCTGGGAGGCTTCCGCAAAGATCGAATCCAGCGGCACGAGGAGAGTCTTATAATCGCGGGCTAATCGCTGTACGACTTCGATTTTGGGATCAAGGTCTTCGCGCCATGACTTTTGCTGCTCATTGATGGGCAGCAAAAATGGTTCGCATAAGATGATCTGCGGCGTTAAGCGTTCACGAGTCAGGTCGAGTAAACGGCGGTAATTGCTTTCATACTCCCCGGTCGTGGTAGGATCATTGCTATCGTAACGCCGCCACATATCATTGACACCGATCAGAATGGAGAGCCATGTAGGTTTTAAGTCGAGGTAATCTTGCTGCCAGCGTCCGATTAAATCAGGGACGCGGTTGCCACTGATACCACGATTGAGGAATGACACCTTCTTTTGGGGATAAAGAGCCGAAAACCATCCGGCGGTGATTAAGGCATAGCCATCGCCAAGGTGATTCGTGTCTTGTCGGCTGCGACCCGAATCGGTGATGCTATCGCCTTGAAATAAGACCAGTGCGTTATCTTGAATGAGTGTCGTCATTTGAAGACTCTAAATCCTATGATGTGGCTGAAGGTTCAACGCTGATTTGACCGCGCGGGGCTGTAATCGCATACCGCAGTTTAATTTCGGCGGTATCGAAGTTACGAGCTTCGAGAATATCACCCACCAGATAGTTAAAATCAACGGTGCTGAATTTGGGATCAAGGCCGCTGGCACCGCGATTGAGTTGGAAACGCGCCGCGACGGTTTGTGGGACGAAGATTGTTATGTCGCCTTCGCGGACGACAAAGGAGCCAAGCGAGTCCTCTCCATGTGCGCCCAACGGTTGGTAAGCCGGTAAGGTGACGAGCGCATTACCTTTGGGCAAATCCATATTCAGGCGCTCAAGGGCGAGACCACTCATATTGAGACTGAGTGTTCCATCGCCACCTTTGAAATCCACATCCATCGGGATATTCGCGGGGAGTTCCAGACGGAAGCGCCCACGTCCCATATGTTCCAGAAGTGGGAACTGGTTCGGGTGCGTTTCGGTAATGGTGAGGTTCGCGGTTTTGTCGTCGGCCTCGGTGTAAGTGGTTTGAAGGAGGCTTTCGCTGCTGCCCACAAATTCACCTTTGATGATGGTGGCATCCAACGAACGTACGATTTCAACATCAGTATTGAGGGTTTGGACGCTGACACGCAGCAAATTGAGACCCGCGCTGACCGGTTGATTGATCGGGGCGGTGTAGTCGCTGCGCTGTTCGGTGGCTCGGCTGGAGAATGCACTGGCTGCCATCCCCCCAACCAGTAGACCACTAATCACCAGCGCGATCAGGCTGCCGAGGCGAATGCGATCACGTAAGAAGATGCCGAGGCCGAAGAGTACCAGCAGTACCGGCCATGAACGGTTAATCAGATCCGCAATGCCGGGTGGAAAGACGGCCAAAGCGCTAAGCAGGAAGATGATGGCGGCGGCCAGCACGACGAGGCCAAAGAGTAAATTGGTTCGACGGGGTACTCTCATCCGCGCACCTGCCTCAGAAAGAAAGCGATTGCCAGCACCAGCAGCAGAATCGGCGCGAAGAGGTTTTGTCCTGATGGACTTTGGAAATTACCAGTGATGGATGCAACCCAACCCAGCAGCGTCAAGATGATTAAGATGATGACCAGCAGTAAGCGGCCTGAACCACCCGACTGCCGCACTGCCAGCGATTCTTGGGGAATAATCCACCAGAACAGCAGGTAGAGCAGGGCAAAAGCGCCGGTTGTTATGAGCGTGAGCAGGGCAAAGGCCACGCGGAACCACCACACATTCAATGGAATGATAGCCGCTAACCCGCCGCAGACTCCGCCGAATATGCGATCTGTAAAGCTACGATACATTACTAAGCAATCATCCGTTGGTAATTGTTATGAGCGATTAGCTGGTGGCTATTCGCTTTTAGCAAGTCCTATAAATAGAGTCACATCACTATAACCTCAGTGGGTAATTTGTGGCAAGCGAGAAGTAGAAACAAGTTGCAAGAGATAAGTTACAAGTAGAAAATCAGAGCAGGGTGATGGAAGTGGTTAGTATAATGATATTCAGTTCACATAGTCATTAGACAAGACAGAATGCTACGAGTTAACGTGCAAGCTGCGTCAGGATGATGGTGAGATTGCCAAACTGAAGTTCGTCCGTTTCACGCAGGCGATACGGTTGCTCAGGGTTAAGCAGTAGGCCGTTGATGCGTGTACCATTGGTGCTGTTCAAGTCGGTGATATAGACTATGCCTTCCTGATCATGGATCGCGGCATGAACACGCGATACACCATTACTTTCACCCCCATAATGCGAGAGTTCGAGCATCAAGTCATTGGCTGTTTCTTCATCATCAGCACGACCGACAAGGATACGCGCATTATGGGGAAACTTGAGCGTGCGGTTGGCATCCGGGAGTATGTGAAGGGTTAGGCGAACGATGCGCGGAAAGACCGAGTGCTCGGTATTGGGCGTAATTAAAGGCTCATCTGATGGGCCATGTTCAATCGGCTCAGATTCAGGCAACATAGGCATTCATTTTCAGGTATAGTTGTTCAATCCATTGTGGCAGACGATGTGAAAATTGGCAACCAGTTGCTAATACCCGTACAATCGGGGCAGTGAAGGAGTTTGTTCATGCGACGATTGTTTTTGAGTATCGTTTTCATCAGTATTGTGCTGCTGTTCGGACGTGGTGCTGCTTGGGCACGCGCAATCCGTCAAGGTGACCAGTGCATCATTGATACGAACGAGACCATCCAAGGGAATCTTTTCACACTGTGCCGCACACTGCAAATCCGTGGGACAGTGAATGGCGATGTGCTGGGCGCATCCACTAGCGCTCAGATCACTGGCAAAGTAACCGGTGATATTTATATGGTGGCGGGGCAACTGGAAATTTCCGGCGAAGTCGGCGAAGATGTGCATTTCGCTGGTGCGGTGCTGCGCTTGCTGCCTACTGCAAAATTAAGCGGCACGTCCTCTGATTTAATGAGCCTGAGTTTAAGTACGACTGTGGATGCGGGTACAAACATACCCGGTAATATCACGGCTGCCGGATACCAATTGGTGCTTAACGGCACCGTCGGCGGTGAAATTAGTTTTTGGGGATCAGGACTAGCGATTAATAATACCGTGGGCGGCGATGTGGACGCGGTAGTGGGTGATCCGCAATCGACAGGCGTATCACAAGTACAGACGTTGATTGTGCCATTTGGTTGGGATGTCGAGTTGGGGAATCCGGGCTTGATGGTCGGTGACACCGGAGCAATCGGTGGACATTTGAAGTATACCGCCGGTGCGCCGGGGACAGTTAGCGGTAAGGTCACGGGTGACACGGTATTTACCAAAGTTTCTTCGCAGCCTGATTTGAGCCAAATGATCCAGAATGAAAATCAAGACAGTGTGCGTTTGTTGGCGGGTGCGACGGTGCATGAGTTCGCGATTTTGGCGCTGATTGGGCTTATCGCCTTAACGATTTTGCCACATCATTTCCTTGTGCCATTGCGGGCATTGCAAAGCCGAACGTTACCGAGCACCGGTGTAGGGATGCTGGCTTTCATCATTTCGTTCCCAATCACTATCGTTGTGCTCATTCTCATCGTCCTCGTGTTGATTGTGCCGCTGGTTATTTTGCAACTAGACGGATTATTTGTGTTTCTATTTAGTGGAACGCTCATCGGCGTATGGGGTGGGGCAGCCAGCGTTTTTTACTTCACGGCTATTTTTGTCAGCCGTGTGGTAGTGGCCTTCATGATCGGGAAGATTATTGTGCGCGGGGCTGTGGGTGATGATGGCAGCCAACGCATCAATTACGTCGCCTTGCTTCTTGGTATTTTCCTGCTATCGCTCATCGTGTCTTTGCCAGTCATCGGGATTATCGTGAGTGCTGTGACCGCTTTCATGGGACTTGGCGCGATTTTGATCGTGGTGAATAACCAGATGCGAGCGCTGCGAGATCGTGTCCCAACCGCCGCCTTGCGGATGAAACCGGCATCGCCTGTTCGAAGGATTGACGCACGTTCCTTGCCGCCGCCCATTTTGGATGATGGCCGCGAACCGGGCATGGATAACTTGCCAGCAGGATTTGAATGGTGGGATGATTAGCGCGAGGCATAAATCAAGAACAGTAAAATCGTACCGGCTGCGTAAACAACCGGCAGCGCGAGACGCAGCACACGGTCTGTGTTTCGGGCTTGTATGAGGTGGTCGTTGCGAATGAGCAGCGAGATTGCCATCGTTTCAATAATGGCGAGCACCATCACCGCGAATGACCAACCAACGAAGGCATCTACTAAAGTATCGTAAATGTGGTGCGGCAAGCTATCTGCGATCACAAATTGATAGGCCACCGAGGTCAATACGCCGGTGAAGATCAACTCGACGCGGTCTTTGGTTTCTTCCGGCGAAAGCCACAGCGCGAATAATGAAATCCCCACAATTGCCAACAGCGGAATAATCACCTTGGTCATGTAATAACCGGGGTCACGCTGCACCGCGATGTCCACTTTAACCTCAGAAAAAGGCGCACGATCACGAACATCTTGCTTGCTGGTCAGATCCTCGCTGACATCGGTGATTTGCCACTGTGGGATCGAAAAATCTTTTGAGAAACCCACAACCTTGTCTTCGACTTGTAGTGTAAGCTGCTCGGCAGTCCATTCGAAGGACTCGACTGTGGCGAGGAGGTGCTGGCTGTCGAACGGGAATTTCCGCAGGTCGTAATCGGTCTGCAAGCTGACAGCGAATTTCTCGCGGTAATCGAGCGTGCCATCAACGGCTATTGTCAGTTCCTCGTCCTCGATCTCACGCGGGTGCAGTTCGTTTGAAAAGTTGACATCCGGCCACCACATAGTTTCCAGTTTGCCCAGCGCCACATGATTCAAAAAGACTTGCGGATTGGCGGAGGCCAGCCGGGGATCACACCATTGCAAGTCAAGATAGCCGGTCATGTCGTAGCTGTCGTTATTCACGTCGATATTGTCAATTTCCTCGACATACAAACCGATATTGGCAAGAGTTGGCCCCGTCGAATTGGGTGGTGTGCGAAGTGCTTGCTCTGCATTAGTGGTTGAGGTGTTGGGTGTGAGGGTGTAGTTGACATCCGCACAGGTGACACCCTTTGCATTATCCTGTGCCTGTGTGGAATTTACACATAAACTGCATATCCCGACGACAACCAATAGTATGATCGCCTGTGCAGCGATTCTTGAATTTTTCATAGGTTAAACCTTCTAAGTGTAAAGCCGAGGTAATCATAGATTGGAAAGGGTGATCTGTCATCAAACCGGCACTAGGTTCTACCGTCACGTTAGGTAAACTTATTTGAGGTCAATGCAAATCATTAAGGAGCGCGTCTTATGCTGTTCAGTGGCATCTTATTCGATATGGATGGTGTGGTGATCGACACACTCCATTCGGTGCATGTTTTTTGGGAAGAATTGGCACGGAAGCATCAAGTTGAATTGACCGCGACCATCTACAGTCAGCACATCTACGGCATACCTGCCAGACACACGCTCACGCATGTGTTCCCGCATCTCAGTGCTGATGAGCATCAGGTGGTGCTGGCTGATATTGTCGTGTATGAAAACCAACTGGCCTTTACAGCCATGAACGGGGTTATTGACTTCATTCGGTCGCTCAAACAGCATCAAATCAAGGCGGCTCTGGTGACGATGGCCTTGCCGCACAAGGTTCGCAGTGTGTTTGATCAGCTTGACTTGAATAATCTGTTTACTGCGGTTGTCACTGCTGATGATGTGAAGAAGGGTAAGCCTGATCCACAGTGTTATTTGTTGGGGGCGCAGCATCTCGGCATATCACCGCAAGAATGTATCGTGTTTGAGGATGCCATTGCCGGAGTTAAGGCCGGTGTCGCTGCGGGAGCGACCTGCATCGGCATCCAGCAAGCTTCCAACGCACCAGCTTTGTTGGAGGTTGGTGCGCGTTATGTCGTACCAGATTTCACATTCATAGGCTTTGAGGCTGACGGTGACGATCTCAATTTACATATCGGCGAAAATAGTCTGCCCTTCAAACACGATTAACTGCTCGCAGGGGTGACAAGGTATGCGTCAAACAGCGCTGAAGTGTTATTCACTTTAGCAATTAGCGTCGAGTCTGGATCACCTAAATGTGCATAACGTAATTCTCCGCTCTCGTTGATGAACACATAAGTCGTCGCATCCACAAAAAGCGGACTGAAAAGTTTGCCCGCTAACTTCTGTGGCGCTTGACCGGCTTGACCAAGCCAATAATCACCGGGTTCATCCTGTGCATAAATGAATTGGTCGCTGTTAGGCAGCCATTGGGGAACGCCCATAGTTCCGGCAGTGCCAGAGGCATAAGTCGTCGGATTGCTGCCATCACCGGATGCGATCATCAACTCGAATTGGTTGGTGGAAATATCGCCTTGGTGACGGAGATAGGTGAGATATTGACCATCACCCGACCACTGAGGCAAGCCAAAAATAGTGGCTTGTACAGTGCCGACTTGAGTTTTCGTGCCGTCAATGGTGATATGCCACAGTGGGGTGGTAGCCGTGTTATCGTTATAGATGAGGTCTTTATTGGGGATGGCGACGTTGATGCCAGTGTTATCCGCCTGCCAGAAAGCGGGCAGCACAAAATCGTTATCTGAACCCGAACTGACCGCCGAGAACGTCATAATCTCCTGACTGTTTTGGCCTTCCTTATCCGCCAGAATAATTTTGCCATCGACTGCGCCATACGTTCCCGATTGAATAATGGCGATATGTTGGCTATCGGGACTGAGGTTGAATGATCCTGCTTGTGACGGAGGAAGCAGCAGCTTAATGGTGCGAGAAGCCGCATCGACTGACCACAGATCATTGTTTTGAAATGTATAGTGTGAGGGTTGGTTGAAGGTGTTGAAGTAAAAAGTGCTGTCTTGTCCACGTTGCAAGTTGCCGATGCGGATATATTTGGGATCATCGGTCGTGGGTAGGGCGGCATTGGGGACAAGTTCAACGAGGTCGGTGTCAGTGGGTGTTGCCAGCCACAAACTGCCGGGGATGGCTACATTGACAGCTACATATTGTCCATCGGAAGCGATTAGCAGTTGGCGTGCATTTCCGGCGACGATATCGGTAGCCTTATGAGGGGTTGGTGCCCCATCACCTGTATGCCAAACCATGACGTTATTGTTTTCGAGCCACGCTACAATTAAATGAGTATTATCCTGCGCGTGGATGCTTGAGGAAATCAGTAACACAAGGCTCACGAAAAGCGTCAATATACGGTATGGCATAATCTGTTAAAATCCACAGAATTAATAGTTATTCGACACGATTATACTCGGAAAGCCGGACGTTAATGCGATTTCAGAACGAAGCGGAAGCAGTCACTTATATATTCCGATCCATGCGTAAACTGCGCGGTGTACAGCGTGGCTTTGACGAGCAAACGCGGGATATTGGCCCGACACGGCGCTTGTTGATGGCGCATAATTTGCTGTCTGCCCAGCGCGAATATGCTGTGGTTACGGGCAGCAAGGGCAAAGGCTCGACAACGGTAATTACGTCCAAATTGCTGCAACATCTGGGGCACCGCGTGGGGACAATCACCAGCCCGCATCTGGTGAGTTGGCGCGAACGGATCCGTTTCAATGGACGTGCGATTCCTGAGCCTGATTTTTTGCGGCTGCTAGACTCGTTTGCCAATGAAATTGATGCGATTGAGGAGACACTGCACGACCAGAAATATTTCAGCCCACAGGGTATTTTTCTGGCGATTGCGCTGCGCTGGTTTGACGAAAACAATGTAAATGCGGCTGTTTTGGAGGTCGGGCGCGGCGGACGTTATGACGATATATCGGTCGTGCCCAATAAGCTGTCTTTATTTACGCCCATTATGCTCGAACATCCCGATTATTTAGGGCCGACCTTGGAGCGCATCGCGTGGCATAAGGCCGGGATCATCAAACCTTATAGTTATGCCTACAGTGTGCCGCAGTCGCCCGAAGTTTTAGATGTGCTGCAAACCGAAGCGGATCATGTGGGAACCGAGTTCAATTGGATTGCCGAACGAGATATGGCCGAATACGTTAGCACTAATGAGGATGGTATCCAAATTGATTTGGGGCGCTACGGTGTCGCGACTTTATCGCTGCTGGGGCGCTACCAAATCCCGAACGCGACTTTGGCTGTGATCGCTGCTGGCAACATGCACGGACGGCTGCGTGGTGTGCATCATGGTTCAGACGAATATATCACGGCTATCCGCGCCGGACTTTCTGATGTGACATGGCCGGGACGCTGCCAGAAGTTACAGGATCATCCGGCGGTGTATCTTGATGGTGCGATCAATGCGGAGTCTGCCAATTTGCTGGTGGATAGTGTCCGCGAACAGTTGCAGCAGCCTGTCGTGTCGATTATCGCCGTGCCCAATGACAAAGATTATCAGGGTGTCTATAAGGCGTTGGGTGCGGTGAGCCAGTCTCTGATACTGACCGATACCGAGCGTAATCCGATTTTACATTGGCTGCCGGAGGATGAAGCGCTGGCGGCGGCACAACCTTATAACAATGACATACGCAATATCAAGCCCTTCGCGGAGGCCGTGGAAGAGGCCAAGAAGAGTGCGGGTGAATCCGGTACGATTTTGATCGTCGGCACACAGTCGATTGTGGCAGATACCACAATGTTGTGGGGAAAATCCTACGAGGTGATATAGTAGTCTATAGTCACGTAAAAATATTTTAGTGTTTCTAGGGATTGATGATGAGTGCATTGCGACGTATTCAAGATAGCCGGATGCCGCGTGTGGGCGAGGTCGTAAAAATATTACAAGACGAGCGCATCATCGCGCAGGGTTATGTGGTGAATATTGACCGCCAGACGATTTCTGTTGCCGGAAGGGGCATTGTTGATCTCGATACAAATGAGGTGCGGCGTGGACTCCACGATGGCAGCGTGCGGATTGAACGCGGTGCTTAAGTGTTAAGATTTGGAGTCGTTGTGAAAGATAGTCTTAAGGTTTGTAAGTAGTGTTAAGAATTAATCTCTCGCTTGCGATATAGAACACAAAATTTGGGTTAACTTCTCATAAAAAAGCCATCACAATGTATTGACAATCCTCTTGGAATTCCATACAATCGTCATTCACGCAATTTTCAATTTTAAACCATTTTAACCGTTTAAGCAGAAGTTAGCGGTAAAAATGTTGTAGCCCCAACCAACTCGTTTAACATAGGTTCCAATTCGGAACGTTTTGATTCTCAATTTCCTCATGAAGTGGTTGCAATAAGGAGTGGTACATTGGACCGACTTAAGAATATTAAGAATTATGCCCGCACGGCTGATGTGCAGGCGCTGCCGTCACTAATCGAGGTACAACTCACGTCGTTCAAATGGTTCCAAGAAAATGGTTTGGCGGAACTGTTTGATGAAATCAGCCCGATTGAGAGCTTTAACCATAACCTGAAGTTGTATCTACCGGGTACGAGCCGCGAGTCACAAGAACTGGGTTTGAAGTATTGGTTTGAAGAACCCAAGTACAGCCAAGAAGTCTGCCTTGAGCGCGATATGTCCTTCTCGGCTCCGCTGTATTTGCGGGTGGCTTTGGTCAACCGCGAAGCCGGTGATGAAGTCCTGATTTCCGACATCTTCATGGGCGATTTCCCTATGATGACGGACAAGGGCACCTTCATCATCAATGGTACCGAGCGTGTCGTCGTTAGCCAGCTCATCCGCTCACCGGGTGTGTACTTTGATGCCGACGAAGATCGTACAACCGGTCGCTTGCTCTCCAATTCCAAGCTCATCCCGGATCGCGGCGCATGGATGGAATTTGAGACCCGCAAGACTGATTATTTGACCATCAAGTTCAACCGCAAGCGCACGATCCCCGTCACCATTTTGCTACGCGCTCTGGCAGCCGTCGATGACGGTATGCCGCCGGAATGGTCACCCATTAAGACCGGCAGCGATGAAGAATTGATGTCGCTTTATGCCGCTGTCGATACCAACCCTGACCATCAATATTTGGCGGCGACGCTGAAGATGGAACCGGTTTGGGAACTCAAGAAGGAACAAACCGTTGCGGAAGCTGCGCTGTTGGAGTTCTATCGGCGTATGCGCCCCGGCGACCCGCCAACACTCGATAATGCCCGTGAATATCTGGTCAGCCAGTTGTTCGACCAACGCCGTTATGATCTTGAGCGCGTCGGACGTTATAAGCTGAACCAACGCCTCGGCTTGGATACCCAAATCCCGCGCCGCGTGCGTATCGTGACCAAGTCGGACATCGTGAAGTTAGTCGAGCGCATGATCATGATCAACAATGGTCAGGCGGGTAAAGACGACATCGACCATCTGGGTAACCGCCGCGTCAAAACCGTTGGCGAATTGATCCAGAACAAGCTGCGTGTCGGCCTTCGCCGTACCGAGCGTGTGGTCAAGGAACGTATGTCCATCCGCGAGTCGGATAACCTATCACCTGTAACCTTGGTGAACATTCGTCCGGTGGTAGCAGCTATCCGTGAATTCTTCGGCTCATCGCAGTTGTCGCAGTTCATGGAACAAACCAACCCGCTGGCCGAACTGACGCATAAGCGTACCCTTTCGGCACTTGGCCCCGGTGGTCTGCGTCGTGAACGTGCAGGCTTCGATGTCCGTGACGTTCATCACAGCCATTACGGACGCATTTGCCCGATTGAAACACCAGAAGGCCCAAACATCGGTTTGATTGGTCGTCTGGCGAGCTATGCCCGTGTCAATGAATACGGCTTTGTCGAGACTCCCTATCGCTTGGTTGTCAAGTTCCTTGCGCCCGACGATCCAAACTTGATTGGACGTACACTGCGCGAAGACGTTGAAGGCGAAAACGGTAAAGTGATCGCTTCTGACGGCGATATTATCACGGCGGATGTTGCCAAAAAGTTGCAGAAGGCCAACATCGAAAAAGTGCCAGTGATGCCCTTCGTCAGCAAGGAAAATGTTTATCTCTCGGCAGACAATGAAGATCATTACATTGTCGCTCAGGCCAACGCTCCGCTGGATGAGTTTAGCCAATTTGTCAACGAGCGCGTTTCATCGCGTTTCAACCAGAAGTTCTTGTTGATGTCGTCCCGCCGTATTGACTATATGGATGTTGCGCCACGCCAGATCGTGGGTATTAGTGCTGCGCTCATTCCGTTCTTGGAACATGATGATGCTAACCGTGCCTTGATGGGTTCGAACATGCAGCGCCAAGCGGTGCCGCTGTTGAAGCCGGATGTGCCGATTGTCAGCACCGGTATGGAAAGCCAAGCCGCTTATGATAGCGGTCAGGTCTTGGTGTCGGATCGTAACGGTGAAGTCATCAGCGTACAGGGTGATCGCATCATCTTGCGCGAAGAAACCGGTGGCGAACATATTTACCGTCTGCGTAAGTTCAACCGTTCCAACCAGTCGACCTGTATCGATCAGCGTCCGGTTGTGTACAAGGGACAGTATGTCAAGAAGGGCGATGTCATCGCTGACAGCTCGTCAACCGATCATGGTCATTTGGCACTCGGTCACGATGTGCTGGGCGCGTTCCTTTCATGGGACGGCGGTAACTACGAAGACGCTTTGCTGATCAATGAGGAAATGCTGCGTAACGACAAGTTCACCAGCATCCACATTGAGAAGCACGAACTCGAAGCCCGCGATACCAAGCTTGGGCCGGAAGAAATCACCTACGACATTCCGAATGTCGGTGAAGATGCCCTCAAGGACTTGGACGAATTCGGTATCGTCCGCGTCGGTGCGGAAGTCGGCCCGAATGATATTCTGGTCGGTAAGATTACACCCAAGGGCGAAAAAGAAC
>JACDGI010000863.1 GCA_013821665.1 Anaerolineae bacterium | reverse complement strand
CTTATGAAATTGGTACACCGAGCGCCAAACTCCCCAACCAAGTGCCCGATGAAGTGAAGCAAGAACGGTATGAGCAACTGATGGAACTGCAACAGGGAATCAGTCTCGCTAAAAATCAGGCGATTGTGGGTAAGACAATTGACATCTTGGTTGAAGGTCACGGAGTCAGTGAAGATGAAGATGGCAATGATACTGGCGAAACTTTGAGCTTGGGTCGCAGCTACCGCGACGCACCTGAAATTGACGGCTATGTCATCGTTGAGGGTGAACTACCTGTCGGTGAGATTGTTCCAGTACGGGTAACCGGTGCGACGACATATGACTTGATTGCGACGGCTGATACGCGCGCTCCGATTGTTATCCAACCGGGAACAATTTACGGCGAAGGTATGATTAAGCTCGACAGCATAACGGATTAATTAAGTCGATCTCAATTAACTACGTAAGAACAATGCCATAGAATGAAATACAGCGGCGGTGAAACGTAATATAGCGCTTGTTGGAAGTCGTGACTATGCAATTTGGGCTTGAGTGGCATATACCGAGGCGGGTCTTAGTCTTAACCGTATCGGGTGATGTCAGTTTAGAAGAACTCGCACAATTCAATAAGGCGATGTTGAGTCATCTTGAGCAAGGCATTCCCCCGGTTCATCTGGTTTCAATTGGCGATAATATCCGGCGTGTACCCACCAGTATTATGCTGATTAAGCAGACGGTTACTTATCTTCAGCATCCTAATATGGGATGGACAATTATTGTGCAAGAAAAAGCCAATCCATTGACTGGCTTTATGGTATCGGTGGCAGCACAGGCCACTGGCATGAAAATGCGGCAAGTGAAAAATGCCAGTGATGGTCTGGAAACGTTGGCGCGGCTCGACCATTCGATTGCATTCCCCGTTTCGTCAGTGTAAAAAGACCACATTTCCTGCTTGTGGGCGCTCAGTTTTTTTCAGACACAAATGATTGAGGAAGCTAAAACGAAATTCTCCCTAATTGGTCCCTTATTTTTACAATCTTAACGAATCTCAACTCGAAATCCTCTCCATCTGTCCTACAATAATGTTCATATAACAGAATTCTAATCCATAGGAATGGGATTTGCTGTTTATATGGCGGGGAACGGATACCGACTGGTTGCCTGAAAGTTAGACGGGGAGTACGCCTATCAGCCCACAGTTAGTGGCCTGAAGTGGCGGAAATAAGAGGAGATTGAGCATGGGTTGCGAAATATCATGGTACATCCCGGGGCGTGTGGTAAAAGCAGAATTTAGTGGGGACATCAACCTGCAAGAAGCTGAAGCCGCCAGTGAGCTAGCTACACAGTTTATCCAGAGCGGTGAACCGCCATTGGTTCATTTGTTGGCGGATGCTACAAAACTTGAGCGTTTTCCGACTAACCTCAATTTGCTCAATCGCAGCGCTTCCAAGCATCTGTGGCAGCCTAAACTGGGATGGACGATTGTCATTAGCACGAATTCAACCACCCGTTTCATCAGCGGCATTATTACGCAGGTGGCACGCGTTCGCTTTCGCATGTTCCCAACCTACAGTGAAGGCTTGAACTTTTTGGCTGATCAGGATTCAACACTGCGTGACATTATCGCCAATATGTCTACCGTAGCCACAGAGTAGTTTTATGAGTTCATCACAATCCGGATTAATGACCTGGATTGTGATCCACATGAAATAGGGAGTAAATCGCGCCGTGAATATTAATCCCTATATTAACCCATCTTGAGAAAGCATATCAAAGGGATCGCAAAAGGAAGCCAGCACATGAGCCTACAGAGTGAAATCACCAAAGCAACCATCGAAAGTGTGCGGAGCAGCCTCATGCGACACATGCCGTCCAGCCCACAGCGAAATTATTACTTGTGGGGGATCTCGAATGACAATCCCTACCGCAATGACTTCCTGCAAATGGTGGGCGTTAACCAGCTTATTAACCTTTCCTGCCAGATGATCGGTGACTTGATCGAGCCGGATGATCAGCAAACAGTTGCCCAATATTGTGGTCGCATCAACGCCTATTTTATGTATGAAATCATCTCGGATAATTTGGCGAATGGCCTTTCTTCGCTGTGTGTGATTGATGATAACGCTTCGAGCCGGCGTGATATTCTGCACGTTTTCAATCATGTGATGGTCTCGCGCTTAAAGGGTGAGCATAACAGTACGGCAGAAATGATGCGTCCGGTTGAAAGTTTGACACAGTCTATTTCATCATTTGCCCAGAGCATCACGCCCCGTAAGCATCAGGCTTGTATCAATGCGTATTTGTCACAATGCCCCGATGTTACCCAGCAAGAGATTGAATATGGTGTTTGGCCGATACTGGTCGCCAATATCGAGTCGTGCTATGAACTGGCTGAGTATATGAGCCATTTCCAAGTTGGTGATTTGCTGTCACAGGGCTTCATTGATCGCTATCAAGGCGTTACCACCACCATTCAGGTTGATCACGGTCTGCCGCTCAACGAATTGGTGCGGATGGGAACACATACCGTATCCGTCGTGCCGGTTCTGGCTTACTTTGCTGGTGTCTTGACGGAGATTATTCGTGTTGAACCTAAGCTGCATTCGATCATCCAAGATGGCACGTTAGCTGATGCGCTGACGACATCCGCCGTTATTGTGCGGCTGACAAATGATGCCGGTATGCTGCTGACACTTTCCCAGAATGAACGCAAGACTCTCTCGGCTGGGTTACAACAACATTATCAAAATCATGCGGCGGACATTGACGCGATTGACCATTTGTTGATGAGTACGCCGGACGAATACACGATGCTCACGCGCTTGCAGAAAGACCTGCTGCACGGTGAGTTTAATATCTGTCTGCATAACCTTGCTTATACCAACTCGGTCGGTGAGGCGCTAACGCTTTTGGAAAACAACATGGCTAATCTCTCGGAGCTGTTTTATCGTTCGCAAACCCATTTGCACGATTTGTTGGCTTCGATTGACCGGCGCATGACGAATCGCACATTGAGCAACTTGATTGCGGGATTTGTACGTTTTCACGAGATGATTTATGCCGAGCCGTACAATTCAAATATCGGCGAGTATGTTGCCTAGCTCGTCCTGAGCGGATGAAGGCCAAAAGGAAATGAAATGCCGTACGAAGTATCTTGGTATGTCGAGAGGCGTGTTGTCAGC
>JACDGI010000107.1 GCA_013821665.1 Anaerolineae bacterium | reverse complement strand
CTCACTCTGCTGATAGCCCATAGTAAGAGGGTAAGGGAGCAATACAGGAAAACCAATTCATATTTTAAGGGATTTGAAGAGCGAATGGGTTACCATTTGGAAGAACATTTTGTAACTCTTTGGAGGCGTTGGCGCTAACCCTTTTGAGGGAGTGCGGTCAGGCGGGAAGTTGGTGCGAGGTTGGAGAATAGTTTGTCGGGTTAACCGAAAATAAACTTCTGTCATAATAATGGTGTGTGGGTTGCCAACTAGATCTACAACGCTGCTAACCAACTGACATCGGGCGGTGCGACCTACGACAACAATGGCAAAAACATAGCATCAAAGGGGTAGGTAAGTCTATCCCTTGAAATTCAGATTGAAATTACAAGGAAGTGGACAACATGAATAAAGCAAATATTGAGCAGGCCCTCAAGCATTTTCAAGCACAGTTGCCTGAAGAACCCGAATGGGTAATTATGGTACGAACTAGTGGCGAGTTTGTAGGTCGGATTGGTGAATATCATTTTTTCTATCCACAAGCTATTGACGATTCAATTGCTACTTTATGGACACATGCTCATGGGATACATATACTTGAAACTTTAGATCACCTTAATCATGGCGGCCTAGATTACAGTATGACTTTTGGAGGCAACAGGACATTCTTCTTGTTTCATTTGAACTACGCGTTCTTTCTAGGAATAACCTACAATGGTGTGAAATCATTTGATGCGATTATAGTTGCTGTTTTGATGAATATAGACTCTCTTTTGGAAGCTATAAACCCAAGTACTCCAACCTAAACTTGCTTAGAAATATAAGGCATAAGATCAGCCTAACCTTGAAGAGCCTGTGAAATCGCAGGCTCTTTTTATTTCAAGTCAGGGATGAAGGTCGGTGTAAGAGGCAGGAAGGAAAGAAAGACGGGAGCACACACAGGTGCTCCCCTACCGTCGTGGAGAGGTGTGAGGTTGAGGGAAGCGGAATGGTCACAGACCATTCCCTACGAAGAGGTGTTTGTGTACTGAGGAATGCGGAAGACCCTGTGAAATTGGGGATTCTCCGCAGAGTTTGGTGAGGTTAATCAACGGGCTTTTGAGGGAAAGGTTTGTTGCAATAAAATGTGTGGCATCAGCCTTTGGGAGACGATAGACCAAGGGGTTTGTTCGCGCTATCATGGTAGTCCTATTTAAAGCGTCGATTATTTTGAAAGAGGGTTACGAACAATGACCAAAATTGATCCGATTTATGTGGGCAGCGATGCAACGGCTAAGCTGCTGGAGTATGTGGCGACTAAAGGCCTGAAACGCTTCGCCATTGTTTCTGATACCAACACGTATAAAGCACTCGGTCAACGCGCCGAAGCTGCGCTCAAAGGCAAGGGCTATGATGTGACAACCATCGTGCTTCAGGATGCTGAGATTCACGCTGACGAACATCAACTTATCAAAACCTTGATCGAAGCGCCTTTAGGGGATTTAACCTTCGTGGCTGTCGGTTCAGGTTCCATAACCGACATCACACGCTTTGTCAGTTTCCGCACGGGTCGTCCGTTTATCGGGATGCCGACCGCGCCTTCGGTGGATGGCTTTACCTCGATTGGTGCGCCGATTATTCTGGCAGGGGTTAAGACCACGCTGATTTGCCAAGCGCCTATCGCGGTGTTCGCCGATATTGATGTGCTTGCCAACGCACCACAGCGGCTGATCGCTGCCGGTTTTGGGGATATGATCGGCAAATATACCTCGCTGGCCGATTGGAAGCTGGGCAGCCTCGTGTGGGGTGAACCTTACGACGCAGCCATCGCCAAACGCACGCAGGCCGCTATCGACAACGCCGTCCAACATGCGGAAGCCATCGGCAATCACACGCCCGAAGGTGTCCGCGCGTTGATGGATGCCCTGATCGAATCCGGTTTATGTATGCTGGATTTCGGCGCATCGCGTCCGGCCTCCGGTGCCGAGCATCACGCTTCGCATTACTGGGAAATGCAGCGCATCAAAAATCATGGTCAATCGATGCTGCATGGGGCGCAGGTCGGTTATGCGCTGTCGCTGGTCGCCGAGCAGTATGCCAAAATCCGTGCCCTCAGCCGCACAGAAGCCATGAACCGTTTGGAAGGCGCAACGCTGCCGAGTCGGGAGGATGAGGTCAAAAATATTCAAGGCGGTTATGGGGATATGGCGGATGATATTGTCAAAGAACACGCCGCCTTCCTCAACCTGACCGAAGCCGATTTTGATGCGCTCAAGCATCGCATTGCTGACCATTGGGCAGAAATTGAAGCGCTGGCAGCTACTGTACCCGCACCGGAAGTCATCACAGGCTTATTACGCCAAGTCGGTGCGCCATCAACTGCCTCAGAATTAGGCTTAGCTCCGGCTGAAGTCAGCCCCGGTTTCAAATATGGACATTATCTGCGCAACCGTTTTAGTGTCGTCAAGTTGAGCCGTATATTGGATGTGCCGCTCATCTAAAAAACGACTTCGCAATCATTCCCGGCAGCAAATAAGGGCAATTCGAACCCCCTCACCCCAACCCCTCTCCCCCGAACTCAAGGGAGAGGGGCTTTAAGAGACTCCACATGGGCAAAAACTCTATGCAAAAAGAGTCGCAAAGTGTCAAATGCACGCTAAGTAAAAGATTGATGAATATAAAAGATTGATGAATAACGTCCATTTTTCATAATCATAGGCCGTTATAAAAGACTTTCCCCTTATAATGTATGAATGAGCGTTAATGTTCGCTGATCTACTTTCGTTCGAATTCTAAGGCGAGGCGTAGGGCACCAAACGACACACACCGACAACACCGTCCTCTTAACTCACCAAAGATTAGATGATTGAGGCCGCATGATGAATACACAGATCATGCAAAATTTTAATGCACATCTGCTTGGGGACGGCGAACAAACGCTGGTCATAGGACACGGTCAAGCGGACATCAGCGACACCAATCCCCATCACTACAATTCCATTGAAAGCTGCCGCGACGATGTGCTGGAAATTTATGAAGCCTTCGGGCTGACCAACACCCTGTTTATCGGGCAATCCGCATAACAAACTGGCGCTGTTGAATGCCGGAGACCAGCTTCCACATTTGAGTGCGCCGGGTGAAATCACGCTTGCCATCCAACAATTTATTCCCGACACGACCATTTAATAGGTTGGCCTGTATGTTAAGCCAAGTAGAACATTTTCCATTACGGTTACTATTTTTCGACCCTCTTGCCGCGAACGAACAGCGGCTACTAGAAGCTCTGAGCAGCGAATTGAATGCTGTGCAGCTTCAGTCCGTTGCTACACGAGACGATTTCAAAAGCGCTTTAGCGGCGGACACATGGGACGCAGTACTCGTCAGCTACACCACGTCTGATGAATCGCTAACCCTTGCTGGTCTCGTCGGGCAAAAAATGCCGGTTGTCCTAATCTGCACCACCCAAGTAGAAGCCGAAAGTGCCTATGGATTAACCACCCAAGCCATAGCCGATGTCGTCGTAACGGACCAACTTAAACGTCTACCCTTTATATTGCGCCGTGAGTTCGGTCGCGCCTCATTAGCTAGTGAAGCAGATATGACTCACACGACAAATACGACAACTTTCGCGATGGGATTCGCTGAGCGCGAGATAGCACGTAAACAGGCCGAGATCGTTCTCCCCGAAAGCGAAGGTCGTTACCACAGGATGCTTGATGATCTGTTAGAAGGTGCAGAGATTATTGGCTTTGATTGGCGTTATCTGTATGTGAATGATGCCTCGGCCAGTCATGGGCGCATGTCGAAGGAAGCATTACTTCGTGGCACAGTGCTTGAGTTGTATCCGGGAATCGAACAGTCCGAGTTGTTCGCCCACCTGCGCATTTGTATGGAAGAACGTATCCCACAGCACTTTGAAAGCGAGTTTTCCTTCCCCGATGGTGCGAAAACATGGTTCGAGTTGAGTGTGCAGCCCATCGAAGAGGGGATCTTTATTCTCTCGCTGGATATTACCGAGCGCAAACGATCCGAAATGACGCTCCAACGTTATGCCAAGCGCATGGAAGTCCTGCACGAAATCGACACGGGTATCATCAATGCAACCTCAACCGAAGAGATTGTGGCTACAGCACTCAAATACATCCGTGAGCTGATCCCCTGCCGACGGGCGACTGTCGTTATCTTTGATCTCCCCACAAACGAGGGAATCCTTTTCGCTGATCATACTGACCAACCGCACTCCCTTAACAAATCTTTTCGTGCGCCTCTACCACCGAATTGGGACGATGGGTTTGGAACCAATACCAGCCGAATCATTGATGATCTGCGCCTAGCAAAGCCCCAAACCACGATCTATCAGACCCTTATAAAGGACGGATTCTTATCGGGTATCCAAGCCTTACTTATGGTTCAAGGGCAGCGAATCGGATTACTCGGTCTCAATGCAGATACACCCAATTTTTTTACCGCTGAGCATCTGGAAATTGCCAGCGAAATTGCCAACCAACTCGCCATCGCCCTTCGCCAAATGCAGCTTTCAGATGTCTTGACACACCATGCTTTCGAAATGGAACAGAAAAACACGGCTCTCATGTTGGCCGAGACCCAATTGCAACGTTATGCACGGCGAATGGAAATCCTGCATGAAATTGATACCGGTATCATCAACGCCACTTCAACCGAATTGCTGGTGGAGTCTGCCCTCAAACGGCTACGGCAAATGATCGCTTGTCAGCATGTGAATGTCACGCTCATCAACGAGACAATAGATGAATGCGTTGTTTATGCTGTCGATGTCGAAAATGTCGCAAGCTTAACTAAAGGCGTTCGATTGCCTGTAACACCGCAACTCTTTAGTCAGCAATATCGGGAAGCGAATCGGATTGATGATTTACGGCTAATCGTGCAGGTACACCCCCAATACCAACGCATTATTGATGACGGCATGTTATCGAATTTACATGTACCGCTGACTGCTCAGGGTTTATGGATAGGTGTACTGGCTTTGATGGCAGATACTCCTAATTTTTTCACTGCCGAGCATCAGGAAATTGTGGAGCAAGTCGCCAGCCAACTTGCCATTGCGATCCGTCAACTCCAACTCTCTGATAAGCTCCATGACAGTGAAACCCGTTATCGACGTGTTGTTGAAGACCAGACCGATTTTATTTGCCGTTATAAAGCCGATTTCACATTGACATTCGTTAATGAGGCCTATGCGGCCCAATACAATAAACGTCCTGAAGAATTAATCGGGATCAATTTCTTCGATCTGGCACTTGAAGAAGATGCTACTTTAAAAGTCTATTTGCAAAGACTCGGTGCGTCTAATCCGGTTGCTACAACAGAACATCGCTCACTCCTGCCAGACGGAAGTGAACACTGGGTTCAATGGACAGATCGGGCGCTCCTAGACGATAAGGGTAACATTACCGAATATCAGGGTGTCGGTCGGGACATTACCGAACGTAAAAAAGCAGAGGAACTGCTGCGTAAAAGCGAAGCACGTCAAGGTGCGATGTTGGCTGCCATGCCCGACATCATGTTTCGTTATGGTGCTGATGGTACTTTCCTCGAATACCATGCTCCGGATGCCGACTTATTGGCGGCTCCTCCTGAATTATTTCTCGGTAAAACAGCACATGATGTGCTGCCATCCGAATTAGCGGATGGGGTACTCAAGCGCATTAAACAGGTTATTGTGACTAAAGAACCGATACTCATGGAGTATGAACTGGCTGTTCAAACCGGAACGCGAGAATTTGAATCGCGCATGGTTCCGGTCGCTGAAAATGAAGTGTTAGCTATTGTACGGGATGTCACCGAACGAAAGCTTGCCGAACGGGAACTGCAAGCCCTTTATAACGCCACCTCCTATTTGTTTAAAGCGGATAGTTTGCTCGGTTTGGGGCGGCAAATTGTGGCGACAGTGGTCCGCGAGTTCGAACACGCGGACTGCGGCATCATGCTGCTGGACAAATCAAAGAACTACATTCTTCGGCTGGCGCGTACAGGCCAGTTAGACATTCAACCCATCACGGCGCTCAATTTAAATGGTCAGGGATTAGTGCCATTGGCAATGCGTACTGGCGATATTGTTTATGCCGCTGATGTCACACAGAATAAGCATTATCTTGTTGGCGACACCAGCACCCAATCCGAACTCGTTATCCCATTAAAGACCGCCAATGGCATCATCGGCGCTTTGGATATGCAGCACACTCAAAAGAACGGTTTTAGTGATCGTGACCGCCGTATTTTAACCGCTTACGCCGAGCGGGCTGCGCCTGCCATTGAAACGATGCAACTTTATGAAGAATTGAATCGCCACGCGGTGGATCTTGAATGGCGTGTCGCCCAGCGTACCGTTGAATTGAATTATGCTAAAGAACGTGCCGAAGCCATTTTGAACCACAGTGCCGATGGAATCGTTCTGCTCAGTGCGACTCTGATTATCGAGCAAACCAACTTAGCCTTTAATGAAATCTTCGCCGCATGGGATGATGCCTATTTTCAGCAGCCTTTTACGGAACTGCTGGAAGAGTCAGAAAGAGCACGCATTAACGAGATACTTCAATCGGGCAATATTGAAAAGAAAGGTCAACGTTTGGAAACGCGTGCGCGGCGCAAAGATGGCACTATTTTTGACGCGGAACTCGCCATCGGTTTTATCAAGAAAAAGGGTGTTGTGTGTATTATTCGCGATGTCACCAAACGCAAGCAAGCTGAAAAAGCTATCGCCGAAGAACGTAACCTGCTGCGGACGCTCATCGATGCACTACCAGACTTCATCTACGTCAAAGATACCCATCATAAAACCCTGCTGAGTAATATCTCACGCACCCGTTTGTTTGGCCTGACATTGCCTGAAGAGACAATTGGCAAGGACGATTACGCTTTTATTCCTGCTGAAATGGTAGAGCAATTTCATGCCGATGAAGACCGCTTATTCCAAACGCTCGAACCCATTATTGACAAAGAAGAACACACAATCGGGCTGTCTAATGATTTTATTTGGGCATTAACCACCAAAGTGCCACTGCATAACTTGAACGGCGAATTGATTGGCTTAGTCGGGATAACTCGTGACATCAGCGAACGTAAACAACGCGAACAGCGGCTTCGATTTGACGCGGGTATTCAGGCCAGCATCAGTGATGCCGTGATTGCCACCGATTTACAATTTTGCATTCAGAGCTGGAATAAAGCTGCCGAAAAAATTTATGGTTGGAACGCAGTAGATACTGTGGGCAAAAAAGTGAATGACATTTTACAGACTCAGTATGAGTCTGATGCAGAGCGCGTGCAGATCGTGGATGCACTTCTAGAAGAGGGTCATTGGCAAGGGGAGTTTACGCAGCTCAAAAAAGACGGAACGAAGGTTTACATTCAATCGTCAACCAGCGTTTTCAAAGATGAAAACGGTGTGTCCGTTGGAGTCGTATCAGTCAACCGGGATGTTACTGAAAGGCGGAAAGCCCAAGAAACCCTACGCCTCAGCGAAGAACGCTACCGTTTATTGGCCGAAAACATCACGGACATTATTTCACGGGTCTCACCTGAAGGGGTTTATATTGATGTGTCATCATCGAGCAAGACCGTCTTCGGTTATGCCCCTAAAGAAATGATTGGTAAAGATGGCTCGGACTTTATTCATCCTGATGATGTTGATATAGTCCTTCAGAAACGCCAAGAATCCCTCAGACGGCGGATTGAGTTCCCGCTGACCTACCGTTTTCGCCATCGCGATGGTCATTACATCTGGCTGGAAGTGGCACGCAAATTCATCCTGTCCGAGGAGACAAACAAGGTAAAAGAAATCGTTACATCCTCGCGTGACATCACCGTTCGTAAGCGTGCCGAAGAAGCCTTAAAGAATGCGCTGGAAAAAGAAAAAGAGCTGAGCGAGTTAAAGTCGCGTTTTGTTTCGATGGCATCCCACGAATTCCGCACACCACTAGCGACTATTCTTGCCACTTCCGAAACGTTAAGTGCATATCGCAGCAAATTAGGTGAAAATCAGATTCAGGACAAGTTGAATAAGATTAGTCATCAGGTTTCTTACCTAAAGGCGATCATCGAGGACACATTGCAGGTCGCTCGCTTACAAGACCCAAAAGCAAAGTTCGAACCGGTTGACCTTGATCTGGATGCGGTTTGCCGAAGTGTCATTGACGAGTTTGAAAGCCGCCCTGATGTGATGCAACAGTTTGTTTATACGTGTGATGACAAACTACAACAAGTGCGAGTGGATAGAAAGCTTATCCGCCAAACGATTAACAATTTATTGTCGAATGCCGTCAAATATTCTGCACCGAACAGTGTCATTTACATCACACTGAAACGTACCCATTCTGAGCTGGTTCTAAAAGTTCAGGATCATGGAATTGGTATTCCAGAAGCCGATTTGAAACACCTTTTCGAACCTTTCCATCGTGCTGCTAACGTCGGCACCATTTCTGGAACAGGTCTTGGACTGGTGATTGCAAAAGAGTCCGTTGAACTACATGGTGGTCTTATGAGTGTTGAAACCAAAGTGGATGTTGGCACGACTTTTACGATTATGATACCTTTGCAGTGATAGAAGGAAAACACTATGACAAAAATTCTTCTTATTGAAGACGAAGCTCCACTTCGTGCCGAAGTAGCCGAGTGGTTGACTTTCGAAGATTACGAAGTCATCCAAGCAGGCGATGGTATTGCAGGTGTCGAAGCCGTTTTTCACTATCAACCGGATCTGATCTTATGTGACATTATGATGCCGCGTTTGGATGGCTATGGGGTGCTTTTAGAGACCAACTCCAACCCGACGACCGTGGCTACACCCTTCATCTTTATGACAGCCAGAGCTTCACATGACGATCTGCGCGAAGGCATGTCATCGGGGGCTGATGATTACATCACGAAACCCTTTACGCGTCTGGAACTTCTTCACGCTATTCAAAACCAATTGGATAAACGCACTGCCCGTGAACGCTATCACGAAAACCAAATCCAACAGGTACAGCAAGCGCTTGCTAATGAACATGAACAGCGACTCGTAAAAGCCAAGTTAGTGGGTATGTTTTCGCATGATTTCCGCAATCCGCTATCGACCATTTGGTCATCCAATAGTTTACTGCGGGATTATGCTGACCGGTTGGATGAACCGCGACGGTTAACGCATCTGAATCGGATTGATGCTTCTGTGCGCCAATTGTTGCAAATGCTCGATGATATGCTGATCGTCACGCAGATGGAAGCGGGCAGTTTCCAATTTAAACCGGAATCGATGAATATTAACACGATCATTCAGTCCATTGTTGATGAATTCCAAGCCATAAACGGCGAAGTATGTACCCTCATTTATGAAAGCCAAGTCACTGCTCTCGTGATGGCTGATGTGCGTTTAATCCGGCAAATTACCTCGAACATTATCTCCAATGCGGTCAAGTATTCCCCACTGGGTGGCGAAGTCCACGTTACGTTAGAGAGACATGACGACAATTATGTGCTTACTGTTTTAGACCACGGCATCGGCATTGATAAAGAAGATCAACAAAACCTGTTTAATGCCTTCCAACGGGGTTCGAATGTCGGCAAAATTTCCGGTACAGGACTGGGTCTGGCGATAGTAAAAGAAGCTGTGACCATACACCACGGTTCCGTTCATCTCGAAAGTACCGTAGGAGAAGGAACTACTGTGACCATCAGTATACCTGCGCCGTCAGCCGAGCAACACTCATTAAGATGATGCCTTCCTAAGATTATGTGGCTTATGCCACGCAAAATTGAAAATGTAGTCATCTCGCGCCGTATGATGTCACTGTTCATGAATAGCGGCAAAGCCTCTTACGGATGATCTCTGTCTATTTCCGAACAATTAAGGAACTAAAATATAAAGCTGTATTACGAGTAAGTTAGCTTATACTAAAATGAGGGGTTGTAAGATTCAAAGGCCATATTAATAACGCCGCGTGTAAGGATTTTAGTTTATTGTGAGGAACGAATCACCTGTACTCATCACTTTAAGAAAAGCCAGACATGATTTTATGGCGGTTGAAGCCCGGCTTGCCGTTCAAAAAAAATCTACTGATTCCAACACACCTTCCATCATTCCAATCCTACCACGCAGCATGATCCAGATATTATGACACAAGCAGCCAACGTTGGTTCTATTTCAGGAACCGGCCCCGGATTGATTATCGCGCGAAGGGCTGTTGAACTGCACAACGGTACGATAGCCATTGAAAGCAAAGTTGGAAGAGAGACCACCATCACGGTCGAAATACCGTTCGATACCCAAAAAGGAAAATGACATGGCGAAAATTTTGGTCATTGATGATGAACTCATTCTGCGTACTGAAATCATGGAGTGGTTGACGTATGAGGATCATGAAGTCAGGGGGGCGGAAAACGGTGTCGTGGGGATTGACCACGCCAGCGAATGGCGGCCTGATGTAATTATCTGTGACATTACCATGCCGCATTTAGATGGATTTGGTGTGTTATTGGAGGTGCATTCCAACCCCGCCATGACGCACACCCCCTTCATATTTGTGACGGCACGATCTACCCATGAGGATATTCGTCACGGCATGAATCTGGGTGCGGATGATTACATCACCAAACCATTCACACGGATGCAGATGTTGGAGGCTGTCCAAACCCAACTTGGGAAACATGCTAGCCGCGAGCAAATCTATCAGCAAGAATTGGTTCAGTTGCAAAATACGCTGGCACAAGAGCAACAACAACGTCTCCTCAAAGCACGTTTGATCGCTATGTTCTCACACGACTTTCGCAACCCCTTGGCTGTTATTTTGTCCTCCAAAAGCCTATTGGCTGATTATGCCGATAAGATGAATGCTGAGCGGCGGCTCGCCCATTACAACCGCATCGAAACCTCGGTGAAGCAGTTGATACAAATGCTGGATGATATGCTGATCGTATCCCAGATGGAATCGGGCAATCTCGGTTTGAAGCCCGAACATCTGGATGTAGGCAAATTTATCCAACTGATGATTGAAGAATTTCAAGCGACGAATGGCGGAACACACCATTTCATATTCGAAAATCACGTTGAAACATCTTCAGTAGCCGATACCCGTTTACTGCGTCAGGTGGGTTCAAACCTTATTTCCAACGCGGTTAAATACTCGCCGCATGGCAGCAGCATCCACGTTACACTGAACGTTGGCGAAGGAAACTATGTACTGGTCATTCAAGATCAGGGCATCGGTATTTCTGAAGAAGATCAAAAGCAGTTATTCGAAGCCTTTAAACGCGGCAAGAATGTGGGCGAAGTGTCCGGCACTGGATTAGGTCTGGCAATCGTCAAACGGGCTGTTGAACTCTACGGCGGTTCCATTCGTGTAGAAAGCGCCCTCAATCAAGGCACATCCATGATTGTGACGCTTCCGGTTTATCCGAACTTCGCGTCCAGCGACTCCTAATTCAAAAATACGCGGAAGAGGCACGCCTCTTCCCTACAATTCAATTACCGGTTTATAGATCAACATTGCATCTCATCCTAATGACAATGAGCAGTCAGGCACGATCTGGCAAATGCTCGACTAAGGCATCATAGGTCTCGTAGGAACGCAGCGCTGTAACCACTTCCGGCATGGGATCAGCCCAAACGTCAGGGAAATCCTTCTCGCCTTGAATAGAGGGTTGGTAGGCCAGCTTTTCCACGGGCGGGATGAACTGCGTGTTGACATTGGTTTTGTTGCCGCGTGCATCAATGCGATACCAGCCAAATTCGGGCAGGTAAATACTGTTGAAGCCGTGCAGGCAAAAAGTCAGGCCATCGTCATCTGCGGTCAGCCGTTGATAGCAAAATCCGGTGGGGATACCGTTGGCACGCAGCAGGGCAGCGAGTAGATGACTCTTGGCGTAACAGAAACCCGTTCGCGCAGTCAACACTTCCGAAGCCGAACAGGTCACCGGATTCATCTTATAGTCCATACTGTGGCGCACTTCATCACGAACCCACTCAAAACAGCGTTGAGCCGTCTCCAAAGGGGTATCTGCCTTGAGTTCCTGAGCCAGCTTAAGGACAGCCGGATTATCCCAATTAATGATGTCGGTTGACCGTAGATAGTCTTCCATGATGTCTCCTTTTAAAATTAAACTTTACGCTGCCACTCTTTAATTGTGCCACCGTCGGTACCGGGATAAGGGATTAAAGCGCCAAGGGTAAAGACCAGCAGATTATCCAGAAACAAAAAGGCAACGATTTCGAGTGTCAGTCCGCCCACCGGAATCAACAGCAGCGATAACACACCCAGCACGCCGGATAAAATACCGCTGGCAATCGGCCCGCCTTTGGCCCGCTGGATATGCACCTTAGCCGGTAACTTCGGTTCGCGCGGTGGATAAATCGAACGCGTCAGCAGCAGCCAGTAATGGATGCCGGTCATTTCATGTCTGGTTTGGGCAGCCGCCAGCGCATGACCAAATTGGTGAACGAAGGCCAATACATAATGCAGCAGCACCAACAAACCGCCACCGACCACCACATCTGGCCCTGTGAGCGCCAGAAAGTTCTTGCCGATGACGGCCAAAATCGCCCACAGCACAACCCCTGCCACAAAAGCCGATGTTTCGGCGGTGATCTTTAGCCCCAGCACATGACCTAAAATATAGGTACGGTTCCAGTTGCCACCGGGTAAGAGCGGTGTTGGTTTGTTATTGTCGAACATGGCTTGCCTTATTCGTTATTGGTTATTTCTGATGGTGGGCATCAACCGTCAAGGCAATGCCACCACGGACGGCAAACGCACCGGTGACGTGACATTCGATGGGATCGAGCGCTGCCACCAGATCATCCAAAATCTTGTTGGTGACGTGTTCGTGGAAAACACCTTCGTTACGGTATGACCACAGATACAACTTGAGCGATTTCGACTCCACAATTTTCTGATCCGGCACATAGCGAATGGTGATGGTGGCGAAATCCGGTTGTCCGGTCATCGGGCAGACGCAGGTGAATTCTGGGCATACCAGCGTGACGGTATACTGCCGACCGGGATGCTGGTTGGGGAAGGTCTCAAGAATTTTACTGGGATGGTTAATCGTTTGCCCAAGTAACGTCAGTCCAGCGGTCGGGTTTGACGGTTGGTTAGGTTGCTCTGTCATTATGTCCTCACTTATTCCATAATCAGCGATATTATACCTAAAGTCCGCAGGAGTTTGATGTGACGAAAATTTATGTGGCGGGGCCATTATTCAACACGCACGAACGCTGGTATCTGGAGCAAATCGCGGCGGCGCTGGAAGCAGAGGGTTTTCCAACCTTCTTACCGCACCGTGACGCGGGTGATCTGGGTGAGCCGACCTTCGAGGCACGCGACCGCGTTTTCCATGCCGATTTGGAGGCGTTGGACGAGTGTACGGCGTGTGTGGCACTGCTGACCGGCCCTGACCACGACTCGGGTACCTGCGTCGAGTTGGGTTATATGTTCGCCCAACATAAACCGTGCTTCGGCTTGACCGATGACCGGCGCTTTCTGAATAATATGGTGTGGGGTGTATGCGATAATGGCGCGACACTCGTTTCGAGCATCAGTGCTTTAATCCCACTGGTCAAACAGCAGTTAAAAGGATAATTCAATGCGCTACTTCATCATCGGGGATATTCACGGCTGCTACAACGAACTGCAAGACCTGTTGGCGAAAGCCGCGCTCAACAGCGATGACCAGATTATCTGTATCGGCGATCTGGTGGATCGGGGTTTGGACTCGGCCAGCGTGATTGAGTTTTTCCGTGACACACCCAACGCCGACTCAGTTATGGGAAATCATGAGCGCAAGCATATCCAATGGTTTGACGAACAGGCCGAACCTGCGGCTTCGCAGATCATTACCCGTAAGCAAATCACGGAGGACATTTATCCTGAAGTGATCGGCTATATGAGTGATCTTGACCAATACATGGATTTGCCCGATGCCATATTAGTGCATGGCTTTTATGAACCGGGAGTCGCGCTCGAAGACCAGCGTGAGGCGGTTGTCCTCGGTCTGAACAGCGGCGAAGAATATCTACGCAAGCGTTTTTCATGGCCGTGGTATGAACGCTACGATGGTGACAAGCCGCTGATTATGGGGCACCGCGATTACACTGATAAGATGCAGGTTCTCAACTACAAAGATCGCGTGTGGGGCATTGATACACGCTGCGTGTATGGCGGTTCGCTCACGGGGTTAATGCTGCCGGGATTCGATCTCATTAGTGTGCCGAGTCGCGGCGACCATTGGGCGGATCTGCAACGGCAATATGCGGATGTCATTCGCGGGTACGATGCGAAGTAAAAGCAGCATTGAGCGAGAAACCTCACCCCCGGCCCCTCTCCAATGCTTTGGAGAGGGGAGCCAATTGAGGGAGCAATAGGGCATCTGTTGTCACGAAGCGCGCGTTACTTCTGGCTCTTGCGCCATTCTTGATATTCAGCTTGTGCATCTTCGCGCAGGGGATAATATTTGCGCAGATCGCCACCTTGCGACAATTTCAGCTTGGAGAATTCTTCCCATTCGTAATGTTCGCTGGCCTTGGCGAGCAGTTCCGGTGCGAGCTTGATGGGTACAACCACCACGCCATCGTCATCCGCAATGATGATGTCACCGGGCATGACCAATGTGTCGCCACAAGCCACCGGCACGTTGACCGCGAAGGGCATGAGTGTAGTTTGAGTGTGGAAGTTGGGTGTAACACCTTTCAACCACAAACCGAGGCCGATGTCTTTGGCCTTGGGATAATCACGGATGCAGCCGTCGATGATCACGCCTGCGCCACCTTTTCCGTGAAAGTAGGTCAGCATCATTTCGCCGAAGATGCCGCTGTTCATGCTGCCACGAGCATCGACGACCACGATGTCGCCGGGTTGGGTGTGATACAGCACATGGCGGTGAAGCTGCTGTTCGGGGTCGGTATATTCGTTCTCGCCGTACAGGTCTTCACGCTTGGGCATGAACTGGAGCGTCAGCGCGGGGCCAACCACGCTCTTGCCGGGAGTCCATGATTTCGGCCCCTTAATCTGGGCATCGCGAACACCCAAGCGGCTGAGTTCACCGGTGGCGGTGGCACTGCTGATGTGCTTTAAACCTTCGATGAGTTCTTTGGACGGACGCGTAATATCGTTTGTTTTAGGCATTTCAAAAACC
>JACDGI010000106.1:2648-15115 GCA_013821665.1 Anaerolineae bacterium | reverse complement strand
TGCCTATGTGGCGACATTGAGCGAGGCACAATTGACGCAACTGACGGATGCGGCGGGCTGGTCGGTGAAAGACCATCTCATTCATCTGGCGGTGTGGGAGGATGGTATCTGGGCGCTGCTCAATCAACAAGATCGTGCAGTAGAGATGGGCGTAGATGCCGAAGCATGGAAGCGTTGGAATTTCGAGGAGATCAACGGCATTATCCAGCAACAGCATAAAGATGAATCATGGGCAGAGGTCGAGCGGAAACGACAGGCCAGCCATCAACGGTTTGTGGCACAAATTGAAGCGACGAGCGAAGCCGATTTAGAGCGTCCAGCACGCGATTTCCAAACAAACTCTACCAGTAATTCGCCGATCATTCAGATCATTACAGGTGATGCGTTCGCTCATTACGATACGCACTTGCCGTGGATCAAGACAATCGTGGAGAACGGGCATCATGGATAAAGCAGAATTGCTGGCTAAAACACGCGCCAGTTGGGACGTGCTGAATGCCTACATTGCGACTTTGAACGAAGAACAGTTGACGCAACTGACGGATATGGCGGGATGGTCGGTGAAAGACCATCTCATCCATATAGCGGTATGGGAAGATGGCATCTGGGCACTGCTCAATAAACAAAGCCGCGCGGCACAAATGGGTCTTGAGGGCGACATCTGGCGCAAGGGTGGCATAGATCGGGCTAACGCAATCATCCACCAGCAGCATGAAGCTGATTCACTGGCAGATGTCGAGCAGAAGCGACATGCCATACACGACAGACTGATCCAACAGATTGCGGCAATGAGCGACAAAGATTTGCTGCATCCTTATGCTTATTATCAAGCACAAGCCGCTAGCGAAACCCACGCGGTTATCGATGCAGTCATTGGTGACACATTTGAACATTATGAGCAGCATATCCCGTGGATTAAGGCTATTGTAGAGAACGGGAAATAGAAACGATATGCCTTTCCTCATTTACGGCTGAAGGAAGGCATATCGAATTCGCGGGCTTAGGATGGCTTGAGTTGGACGACCGTTAGCTTGAGGTCAGGTACTTGGCTGACCAACAGCGTATTATTGGCTGCCCAAAAGATAGGTGTCAGGCTGCGGCCTGATGGGGCGATGAAGCGCCCCGCTAGCACCAGATCACCCTTTTGTCCGGGTGCGCTGGTGATATACAGCCCTTCTTGATCCTTGTTAAGGGGGTCAAAGGTCGCATAGGCTAATTCTGAACCTTCTGGCCCCCAACCCGCAGAAAAGACGTAGCTATCAATGCTCAGGTCTTGCTGGCGACCTCCCGAAACGGGCAGTGTATAGATGGGGCTGGCTTCTGGCGGACGCGGCCTGATGGCTCCCGTTGCGTCAATGCCAATTGACAGAACACGCTCCCCATCTGCTGAGAATTGGTACGTCCACGTCGAGGTTTCTTGAACAGGAGCCGCAGCAAATTTGGTTTTTTGAGTGGCAACATCAAGAAACCATGTGCCATCTTTTTCCTTGCCGCGTGTGTCGATGTTATAGGCGATAGTCGAGTCATCTGGTGACAGAGCAAAGCCGTAGGTAGAAAAGTTGTAGTGGGTATCGATAGGAGCGAGTTCTTCAATAGTACCGTCTTTAATGTTGGTCTTATAGAAAACAGCGCGAGCATCCCCCGGTTTATTGAAGACATAGCGAATAAAAATAATGGATTGGCTGTCAGATGTCCACTGCGGAATCATATCCACCGTATAGATCACGTTAGGGTCAGTGTTGGAAAGAAACTTCAGATCGCGATTGGGAGCGGAAGTTAAATCGGTGATGGCGTTGGTTTTGGTATCGTATACCCAAATATCCGAGTCGCGGAAGGTCAGAATAAAGTCTTCAGAGAAGGCTAGTTTTGTCCCATCAGGCGACCAGCGCACGCTATCTAAGTCCAAGCTAATATCATCATCAAGGGTGACACAATCACCTTTTTCACCAGCAATCGAATAGATGCAAAGATCATCGCCTTTAATATAGGCAAAGCGGCTGCCATCCGGTGCGAGGAAAGCGGCAGTACGACCGGGGCCAGCGATCAAATCAAGTGTGGTGGCCGTCGCTGTCCATCCGGCAGCACGGGCGGGACTCATCACCATCAAAGCGCTAATGGCGAAGAGTAGAGAGACAAAAGATAAACGGCGCATTGAGTATCCTCCAACGTGTAAGTTCTTGACTCCACTTTATTAACGTTGGAAGATACACGCAAGTTCCATTAGGCGGATATTTTGCTGCGACTTTCGAGCAATCGAACGTAAAGATCAACCACTTCGTCCATCATGGCGGGCCACGATTGGGTTTCGGCAAAAGCACGGGCAATCTGCCCCATTTCGGCTAAATGGGATCGATTGGTGATCGCCAGACGCACGCCATGCACCAGCGCAGCCGTATCACCGACCTCAAAGGTATATCCCGTGCGTCCAATATCCACCACGTCAGGGATGCCGCCTACGCGCGAGGCCACAACCGGCAAACCGGCTGCCATCGCCTCGACCACCACCAGCCCAAAAGTTTCCATCGCGGATGGGAAGACAAACAAATCCGCACTGGCATAAGCTTGCGAGAGTTCTTCACCCTGCATATAGCCCATAAAAACGGTGTTAGTTCCTGTAAAATACTTTTGCAAGTCCTCACGCGCAGGGCCATTGCCCACTAGAGCCAGCCGCGTACCGGGTACTTGTTCGAGGATAGCGCGCAAATCCTTTATCCGCTTTTCGGTGGAGAGCCGCCCAACATACAGCAGAATCGTATCGTCGGTATTTCCATCACTCAAGCGCTGACGCATATCCGCATTTTTATGACGTGGATTAAACCGCTCGGCATCCACACCACGCCGCCACAAGCCCACATCGCGCACACCGAGTTCCAGCATTTCACGCTGGATCATTTTGGAAGGCGCGAGTGCATAATCGGCCTGATTGTAGATCATGCGCGTGAACCAATCGGTAAAAGGCTCGATAATCCCAATGTTGAAGTGATGCACCAAGCGCGACAGATCGAGGTGAAAGGAAGCCACCGTCGGCACATCCAACCATTTCGCCATCGCCAAACCCGCCCCACCCACCAGCGCCGGACTAATGGCGTGGATAATATCGGGTTTGAATGCACGCACTTGACTATAAGTGGAATAATTAGGCGGGCCAAATTTAAGTTCAGGATACAATGGCATGGTAATCCCCGGCACACCGATCACACGCGTACTGCGATATTGCTCACAGCCCATTTTCGGTGCGACCATGATCGTTTCGATGCCGCGCTGTTCCAGATGATCCAGCAGCAAGCAGGTCACGGTGACGATGCCATCAATTTTGGGGAGAAAGGTTTCGCTGAAAAAGGCCACACGCATAATCAATATTCTTCTGTCGGTAAAAACGCTTAATGATTAGAACACCGACTGCCCTCAAGCGTGCCGTATGAAATACAATGACAAATAAAACAGTGGGAGGTTTTATGACCAATCAAGTTCATTACAGTTGCGAGTGGCTGATTCTGGATTACGTCGATTTTAATTCAATTGGCAAAATGCTTGATGTGCTTCATGAATTGCAGTGCGACATTTCAACACGATGGGATGCAATCCGACTGACAGAAAACGGAATTAAGGCGAAGATTGTGGTGGTAACTGCGCCCTCTGCTCAAGTTTTTGCATCGTTACAATCGAAGATTGAAAAATATGCCAACCTCACCAACGCTCATCCTGTAGACCTCTCAGATTATGACTTTGAATCCCTACGCGATTTGCCAAGTACATCTACAGGTGATTTTATTGCACTACTTAATGAATTGGCTGAATATAATCAGGCTGTACAGCACGCTAAACCCATGTGGGTTTCGGCACTTTGGATTGTCAACCCATTGCAACGACAAGGCCTTGAGGATCTGCTTCAAGAACTCGCTGCCAAAGATTGTGAGCTTTTTTATACGACACCATTTCGTCCCTATGAAGGCAGCCCAATTTGGATGATTAGCCTTTTCATGAAGTTGAATCACGTTGCGGCTTTTAACGATATTTCCACACAACTCAGTCAGATATTCAAAGTGCAGGTGTGGCACTGGATCTATAAACATTCGAGCATTGAACTGAATGTAGCAAAATTGTTACCGCTTATTCGAGAGACCGCTGGCGACTTTATCACCCTGATTCAGACTTTGAATAATTGATCTCTTTGAACTTGAGTAATTGGATAATCTAAAGTTCTGTTCTCATTCGTTCTGATTTGATTTAAGATCGAGTTTCAGTCTTATATGAGGTGATTTTATGATTTATTCTTCGGCCAACATCAGTTATTTGATTATCTACATCTTTTTTATGCCCGCTTATTTCTCGTTGGCAGGCATATCGTTTACCTATTACTCGCTTAAATCCAACAGTTCCGACAAGACTATTGAAGCCTTTAAAAAGAGTCTCGGCTTTCCGGGGAAAATCGCTTTTATGGGCAACCCGCCCGTGATTTATTGGCTGCTCGGCAAAGGAATCGCACGCAGCAGTTTAGAAAAAGCCGAATCGCTCCGAAAAATTATCGTCATTGTTTTCAGCTTATGCCACATCCCCTTTATTATCCGGTTGCTGGTGGTCGAGAGTTTGGGCGACAAATTAACCATGCTGGTCTTGATCGTCTTATCGGGACTCACGATATTCGCCTGTGCGCGTTTTGGACATGGACTTTTAAGACCATAATTAATTCCTGCCATACAACATTGTGATGTCTGATCTGTAATTGACCGACAAATCTCAAGTATTAAGATGCCTGTTCTTGCCGCCAACGCTTTTGCACTCTACAATAACAGTGATGGATTATTCCCCTTCATTATCAGGTTTACGCATGACAAATCAGCAGGATGTAAGCGTTCGATTAGATGACCGGGTGCGGTTGATGTCCGCAGTACTGGCCGCCACCGACTGGCCCTTGAAGTCGCAAAACAAGAAGCCGCACGGCACGCATTTGCACGCCCGCTCGACGCGCAAGTTTTTGGAAGTGGTCAAAAATCACCCGGCGGTACAGACCATGCAGGGGCTGCTTGACCAGAATGCGCCCTTAGAAGCCTTCTTCACATTTGCGCTGCAACTCAGTTGGCCGGATTTGAAGATGTCAGAACTGCCCAGTTGGGTTCCGCCCAAATGGAACGAACAGTTGGCCGATTTTTACGTCCAAGCGCGCTTAGCAATCTGGTGGAAAAACGAGGATTCGGCGTGGCAATCCGCCCTGCACGAGTCCGAGAAGATGTTTAAAGATGTGTTCTTCAGGCCGATGCTGCAAAACTTCTTTGGCCCTGTGGCGGAAAAGCTGGTTTTCATCCCGAACGTTTCCTACCCGACCGATATTGATCTGGCCGTCCGTGCCAATGAAGAACTGGTGTGTATCGCACCGCCGCGTTTGGCATGGGGCGACAGCCCACCGTGGCCTTATGACGAAGACCCCGGTTACATCTACCGCACAGCGCTGCAACAATACGGCAAGCTGCTGGTTCATAATTATCTGCGAACCCATGCTGACGCATTGACAACAGTCGTCCAAACTGCGCTGCCGATCAGCGACCAATTCAAAGGGCGCTATCCGACGTGGCAGGAACAATTCACAGTGTTGTTCGTGGCGGCCATTTCAGCGTTGTATATGGAAAAACACCTGAGCAAAGCCGAGATCAACGCCTACGTGTTGATGGAACGCAAGATGCACGGCATGACCTCACTGCCGGGGATGATTAGTGTGCTGCGGCGTTATCTGGCGGCCTATGAAGAAGGCAAGTACAAAGAACTGATCGACTTTTTGCCCTCGTTCCCCAAGCAGTTCAAAATCGCGGCCAGAATCGTCTCGCTGTAAAAACTCACCCAAATTGGACACGGCGGTGCCGTGTCCCTACAAATATCCCCTAACGAACACGACCATGCGGCAATATGGCATGAACACCACCCAACTCATTGACGATCTGGGTGATGTGCAGATCAACTGCGTGGCTGGCAAGCGCCACTACTTCCCAGCGGTCAAGCTGGTACAGCTTTTCCATCAACGAGAATATGGCCTCAATCGCCATAAAAGCCGCTTCGTTGAGGCTGGTATCAAAGCTCATCGTGATCCAACCAGCAGGTGTATTCGCCACCGGAGTCGTCACCGGGAAATCATCCCGCACACGAAAGGTCAGTTCGACCAAATCCATTGGTGCTTCGATAGCCGTACCGCCTATTTCACCGTCACCCTGTGCGGCGTGTCCATCACCCGTGGAGAATAACCCACCTGCCACCGCAATTGGCAAATATAAAGTGCTGCCGACCACCAACTCTTTGCAATCCAGATTGCCTCCGCAAACACGTGGCGGAATAGTCGAATGCGTACCCACTTCATCCGGTGGCATCCCCATGATGCCCATGAAAGGTCGCAGCACCGCCGTATGTCCCAGATGATTGCGCCCGATCATGCGATCTTTATCGAACTGCCAAGCATGAACAATCCCGCGACTGGTGATGTTCAAGCGTTTATTGACCGCGCTCGGCCAGCCAACGCCCAAACAAAATCCCCATGCACCCAATTGGATGTCCTTAATTTGGATTTCGAGCGTCATTCCCGGTTTCGCCCCTTCGATGGCAATCGGGCCGGTCAGCGCATGACCGTCATCGAGTTTTGGATCACGGTTTTCGAACACACGGCGATGATGATAATATTCGCCACCGACAAACGGCTCCATACCCCAACCCGAGTCGAGCGTTGTGAACTGCACCGTATCACCGGATTGAATTGTCAGAACCGGTTCAAGATCACGCGAGAAATGGCCGTGTAGGGTGCGGCGTTCGGGGCGTAAGATATGGGTCGTAGGCATAGGGTTCATCCTTTCGAGGCACTGCAAATAAAAACCTCAAAGGTCATTTGAGGTCAGGGGAGAGCATAACATAAATTGTCAACCGTCGAAAAGTTATTTCGAGTCAGCCGCTTTATGAGGTAAGCCGGGGAAAAATGAGTTGGTCGTAGCGATATAATCCGCATAATCCGGTTTGGTCTTTTTGAGGTTTTGCTCCAACAGCGCCACGCCGGACACACGCATCAACATGATCGTCATGATAATCGGTGAGAAAATCGAGATGAATCCGTTGGGAAGGCTAAGGGCAATCAAAAAGTAGCCCCACCACAGGGTCGCATCACCGAAGTAATTGGGATGCCGTGTGTAGCGCCATAAACCCGTCCGCATGACTTGGCCTTTGTTGGCACTGTCGGCTTTAAACTGCGTTAACTGCCAATCTCCAACTGCCTCAAAGGTAAAGCCCGTTAGCCACAATAATGCGCCGAGCCAATCAAATATGGTGAGGTTGGCTGGTTCGGACGCATATTGGGCGACCATGAGCGGTGTGGAGATAATCCACATCATGAAGCCCTGCAACATAAATACCTTGAAGAAACTGACCCACCACCAATTTTCGCCGCTGGCTGTGCGCCATTGTTTGTAGCGGTAATCCTCATCGTGACCGAGGTTGCGCCGTCCGATGTGCCATCCCAAGCGCAATCCCCACAAGTTCACCAGCGCGACGATCAGCAATTTGCGTGTGGAAAATCCGTCGGGCGTGAGAGCGAAATAGACCCAAGCTGCCAACGCAAAACCCGGCCCCCAGAAGATGTCCACGATACCCGCGTTTTTCATGCGGAGGCTGACAAGCCAAATCGCGGTCATGTAGATCATGATCGACAGCAAACTGGTCAGCATGATTTGGAGCAAATCTATCCCGCTAACCATCAAAGTGCTTCAAAAGTGATGTCCTGCGCACCCTGCCACAGCACTAAGCGACCTAGCTGGGCGAACTGGTCGTTACCTTCAATGACGGTCAGAAAGTGATTACCCGCCAACGCCCCTGCTTTACTGGCAAAGGCACAATGACCATATGGAAAAAGGAGTTCAGTTTCGCTGAGGCCGCCGGGATACAGCAAAATTTCACCGGGCGAGGGATAACTGATGGGCAGTTCCCAATCGACACCGAACTTGAAGTCACCCAATGGAATCCACGCTGCCTCGCCACTCCAACGGGCTTGGATGATTTTCTGGTGGTAAGGCAGCAGCTTGAGGAAAGCGGCACAGGTAGCCGGTGCGGCTTTCTCTTCGAGACGAGCCTTGAAAATGAGCGTTCCGACTGTGATGCGAATGTGTGACGACATATTTATAAATCCCGTAGCTGCATAAAAAGAGCGCGTTTTTCACCGGGGAGCGTGTAATCGAAACCGCAAGCCATGAAGAAGGCATCCGACGAGGTAATCGCCATGACTTCAAGAATATTGGCGGCACGGGCGCGTTCCAAACAGGCATCCACCAAACGCTTACCGACACCCTGCCCTTGCATGGCGGACGACACTGCTAAACTGCGCACCTCGGCCAGCTTCCACGAATAAATCTCCAAGGCCGCACAACCCACGATTTTGCCCTCCTGCTCGGCAACGTATAAGGTCGGCAGCAGTTCGCGCAGCTCGTCGAAGGTACGTGGCAGCAGCTTACCCACCTCCACAAAAGGAATCAGGAAAGTGGTCAGCGGTTCGAGATCATCAGCGGTCGCCGTGCGAATGAGAATACCCGTTACGGTTGTTTCCGTCGCCATACGAAGAAATTTCCTATCTGCGTGTCACGCTCGTAATTAAAAACCAACCAATTATTGAGATCAGTATACTCCTGAAGCAACTGATTCGAGTCTTCATGACTGCCGGTTACCCAAGGCATATAATCGACCTGAAGCACCAGCACATAAGGGGGCAAAGCTGCCCATAAGGTATCAACATTTTCTTTGCGCCACTCTGGCGGATACCAACTGCCAACCAACGGAAATTGGAAGATGAAACGCGTGGCTGGATTCAAGCCGCTGAGGTAATAAACTTCAGGTCGGAAGCCCCATATATACAGCGAATCACCCGGTGCAACCCGTTCACGTAACAACTGCGCCACTTTCAGCGACTCATCCGCCACGAATTCTCCTGCGACGAAACGCCCAAAATATGTCACCTGATCTTCTTGCCCGGTGAGGTATTTCCATGTTGTCGGCCAAATACCAGCCGCAAGGATCAATAATAATACCAACGCAATAATGAGTGTTGATATGCGTCTGTACGGGTTTGCCGTTAGCAAACCCCTATCGAATACGCGGGACAATAGACCTTGTATCGCATCAATACCCATCGCACTTAGCAGCGTTAACGGTGGCAGCATTGGCAGCCAGTGATAATCATAGCCTTTGGCTTGCACCAGCATGATAATCAGTCCGACCAGCAGCCAAGCAAGGAGTAAAAACAGTACTGAGTACTGAGTGCCGAGTACCGAGCGAGACGCACCAATCATTGAATTTTGGGATTGGCTTGCAACTTGCAACTTACAACTTGTAACTATCCCCACCAGCGCCAACACAAACAAAAGCCCCCAATAATGCCAGCGGAAAGCCACAGCCGTACCCATCAGATCGCGGAAATCATTAAAGTTGAAGGTCAACGCGGTATATTGCGCTGTCACCTGTGCGCTGCGGAGAAACTCGCCCCATGCACCCTGCACCATCAATAACAGCACACCACCAATAACCGTTACCAAACCGCCGACGATAAACACCGCCATAGCATAAGCGTCACGTCGAGAAAATGGCGCAGTCGCCCTCACCTGCCAGCGCAGCCAGAGGAATATCACACCCAATAGCACCCCGAACAATCCAAACGGATATTTGTACCAGATGATGTAACCCGACAACGCTCCTGCGAGAAAAGCTGCAAGAAACACGCCGCCCTCGCCCAAGGGCGCAACATGTTGCGCCCCTACAAAAACCCCTCTGTGTCTTTGTGATTCAATTGCATTTGGTTTTTGACTTGTAACTTGTATCTTTTCACTTGCAACTAGCGTCAAGACCATCGCCAACAGCATCGGCACGAGAACAATGCCATCATTTTGCGTCAGCGTCCAGAAGGTTTCGGTGAAGTAAAAAACAGGAAAGAGCAGTGCTGCCCACAGGCCAATGCGTCGATTGATTAAGCGTCGACCAATCCAGAAAATACAGGCACAGCAAATCGGCACGACAACAAAATCAATGGCACGCAGCGCCATCGCTGTTTGACCCAGCAAACGCATGGCTAACGCATAGATGTAAAAGACAGCCGGTGGTTTGGGATTCCACAGTTCGGTATACGGCGTGCGACCGTTAAGGATGCCGCGCCCGATGGTGGCGAACTCGCCCTGATCGCGCCCCAACGGATACGTCAGCACCGGCAGCGCGATGAGAGTGACAACCACCAACAATAGGGCAAGCAGAAGCCAATCACGTTTGAGGAGTCGCGCTAACACTTCAGACACTCATTCCGCTGCAAGAGTCTTCGCCATCCACACCCCAATCCGCCCCGGCTCAAGTTCGGTGCGATGGGTTTCAATGAAGCCATTTTTGCGATAGTACTCTTGGTTGCTGATCTGTTTAGCGTTGGTGACAAGGGTGATTTTATGGAGTCCGGCTTCGCGCGTTTTCTGTTCAACAAAACCCAGCAACTGTCTGCCTATGCCGTGCTTCTGATAAGCCGGATTAACAGCGATGGTATCCACGTATAGCGCATTATCAACCACATATATGATCAACAGCCCTGCCAATTCACCGGATTGATGACCGTCTACCACATAGATCACCTTGCGGGCGATAAAATCATGATAATCAGCCGTCAGCGCGACGGGCTTCATGCCGATGATGGGAATCCATTTGGTGAAGGCCGCCTCGATACAGGCCACAACCGCCGGATAATCAGCCTGAGCCGCAAGGCGAATAGAGAAAGTATCCAATGTCAAAAGATGGTTCCTTTAGCCGCCGCTTACAATTTTGACGATCAAAAAAGCGATTACAACCGATAAGCCCAGCAGCATAATCAGCAGCAAGCGTCCAGTTTCGAGAGCTGGTGCGGAGCTGCCCTGCTCGATGGTGACGTTGCCCAGCAAATCGACATAAAAATCGAGGCTAATCCGTCCGCGAGTCACACGCGCCATATAATTATGTCCGGTAACTTTCGTCCAACCGGTTTCTTCATCATCCCAGTCGTCACCCAGCCGTTCGCGGATAGCAGCATCTAAAATTTCTTGGGCGCGTTGGGCGGGAATCGGATCAATCTCGTCGGCCATGCTTCGTTTGTCCTCTTCAATACATGAGTTTCATTATACTGGTCGCTGACCGTCCCACTCAATACTGTGCCGTCGCGCCACCCGCCGTATTGCCACCGTCGATGACTAAAAGTTGTCCGGTCATATAGCTGGAGTCGTCACAGGCAAGAAATAAAACGGCCTTCGCAATCTCATCAACATTGGCAACTCGCCCCAATGGGAAATCCTTGCCCATTTCAGCGAACCAGTCCTCGCGCGTCTGATGATCCGGTTTGCGATTGTCCCAACGCTCGACATAGGTGTCACCCGGACAAACGGCATTAACCCGAATGCCCTGCCGCCCATGATCCAGCGCCATCGCTTTGGTCAACTGCACCACCGCGCCTTTGCTGGCACAGTAAGCCGCCGCTTCTTGACCGCCAACCACTGCCCAATCCGAACCATTGTTGACGATCACACCGCTATGACGTGCAATCATATGCGGCAGTACGGCTTTGCACATATAGAATGTGCCGCTGACGTTGGTGGCGAAGGTATCCTGCCACAGCTCAGGCGACGTATCCAGCACTGTACCACGCGGCACAATTCCGGCGTTGTTAAACAGGATGTCGATCTGACCGAATTGGCGTAAGGTCACGGCAGCGGCATGTTCGCAGTCATCAACTTTTCGGACATCGCAAGCGATAGCCGCCGCACTGCCACCGGATGCACCAATTGTTTTAACTACCGCCTGTGCCGATATGACATCGCGGGCAGCGATCATCACCCGCGCACCCTCATTGGCGAACAACAGCGCTACCGCCCGCCCGATGCCTTTATTGCCGCCCGTAATCAACGCGACCTTACCGTCGAGTCTGCCCATCATTGCTCCCTTATTTCGTCGTAATTATTACGGATCGCCGCTGCCCATAAGCCGCCACATAATCCGCGATGGTGATCCGATCCACCGCGCCAAAATCACTCGACACCTTGAACTGCGCTACCGTACCCGTTGATAATTCCGCTGCGGATTGTGCCAGCCTGTCCTGCTCCCATAACCCTGCCGGAACACGCTCAATGGCTTCGGCTGGTTGTTGTAAGCTCATGATGATACCTTGTAAAACGATTGCGAATATTAACGCCCAAGCTGCAATTACCTCCACCCTAACCCGTAAACGAGGAAGTGAACTGATTTGAATCCTCTCTGTGTTCTCCGTGCCTCTGTGGTTAAATCTTTGAATGGCTTCAAAAGGCAGCGCGACCAACAACACAATCGCGGGCAGTGCGGTCATATAACGGACGTAGAGCGGCGAGGCTGTCCAAATGACTCCACCGAAAATCGTGGTCAACAATAGTGTCGCCACAATCACCATATGGCGCGGGTCACGCAGATGGCGTAGACAAATCACT
>JACDGI010000106.1:0-2638 GCA_013821665.1 Anaerolineae bacterium | reverse complement strand
ATGCCAACTCCAAAAGCGATCAACGCGAACACGGGCAGCAGTGGCGTACTGCTCAACCAGAAGGGCGAAACGTCCGGCTGTCCAACCCATGCCAGCATTGACCGAACCGCATTCTCGCCCAGATCCGCAGGCAATCGCATAGCATTGAGGTTGCCTGTGAGCGGCAGATCAGCCGTAAACATCGGTGCAAAACGGGGCAAAGAAATCAAGGCAAAGGCAAAAAGCATAACGCAGAGACACAAAGTCACAGAGACTTGTGGAGATTGATTGTTCCTTGCGTCTTTGCGTCCTTGCGCCTTTGCGTTCAATGTATGGAATACCATATAGACAATCATCAGGACGGGCAGCATGTGCGAGCCATGATAGAAATATTGCGCGATTCCGGCTAACACACCCGCCAGCGCAAAGTCGGATAAACGCATCCGATACAGCGCACGAGCCAAGACCGCCAAAGTCAGCATCGCAAAAAAAGGATCGACAATGTTATAGAGCGCCAAGCGGCTGAAAAACACATGGGCTGGATAGGTGGCGAGGAAAGCCGCCGCGATTAATCCCACACGTCGCGACCACCATGCTCGTCCCAACGCATAAGCAGCCGGAATGCTCAAGGTGCCAAAAGCCAGCGAGATCAAGCGCATGGCAAAGCGATTTTGTCCGAATAATTCCATCGAACCGGCGATCAGCCACGAAAAAACGGCTGGATTACCGTTATGTCCCGGCGCGAAAATCGGGATGTGTTGACCATGCAGCATATCCGAAGCACGGGCAGCGAAGCCGATTTCATCGATGATTAAGGGCAAGTGGTTAAGCGTGTATAAGCGCAAACCGAACCCTAGCAAGATGATGGCAAGCAAGGCTGTAATATATCGCAGACTTGGGATATTTGGGATATATCGATGCGTTGAATTTGTAAAAGCCCAGCATAAAGCCAGCATTAAGCCGAGCCACAGGCAGAATTGCAGCGCATAACTCGGCCAATTGTAACTCACGACATTTGGGATATATTTCCCAAATTTATCTAAACGTGCCCAATCACCCCCAACAATCGGTGGCATAATTGTGATGATCGTTAAGGCCGTGCTGCACATCACCGCCACACATAGCGCAAGTACCTTCCCAATACGCGCGGTTCTTAGCTTTTGCATTGGATGGGACGCGCGGGCAAATCGGCAATATTCAACTGCATCCCGAAGTAAGGTGAAGGGTCAAGCGTGTTGCCGATGATCGCCTCGTTTTTGAAGGTACCATCGTCTTCGCTGGTGACGATGCTCATATGGACGTGCATCCCGATTGGCGGTCGGCCCACACCCGCGTATTCGCCTTGATAGCCTAATAAATCACCTCGTTTGACCGGCAAATCGCTTGTACCGGCTGGGAACGCCGACGCGATAAACGCGTGAGAACCATCTTGGGTCGCCATATGGGTGTAATACGTCCAGATGGTGCGTCCGGCTTGCAGTGGATCATCATGCTTGATAATGACTGACGATAACCAATCACTGCGCCGTGAAAGTAAGCCATCGTAGGCCGCATAAACCGGAACATTGCCGACCGCACCATCCCCAAACACATCAATTCCCGTATGCGGATTTAAAATCGTATACGGTGGAGCCGAATCGCGCCATAGCAAGCCGATGAGTCCATCAGACGGCAAGCTAAAAGGTACGCCGGAACAGGTCGTGCGGTTCATGGCGGTGGTCAACGTGGAGCGGGAAGTCACATCGGTGAACCAGCGTTCGATAACCTGATTGCTGTTGCTGCGCGAGTCGCTGTAACGTGGCAGCAGCCAGCGATAAGCCACAAATGCCGCTAGCAAACCAATGACTATGACGACAGCCAACACTGTTAATCGCCTCTTCATCCAGCAACTCACTCTACAGGTTATACTCACGCGGACTGAATTATGGAGGCATTACATCAGCCGTGCAAGCCTCCGCATCATATGGTTTTAAGCGGTTGTAGGTCAAACTACCCGAAAATGTGTTTGAATTTCTGTACCGAGAATTGCCGTTTGAGTTAGAATGGTAGTGACGGTAGCCAAAGGAAAGTAATTATATGACTCAGGTCGCTGCTGCGCCGCCCTTATTTGGCAGACGCTATCAAACGGGGAAGATGCTTGGTCAGGGCGGTATGGGATCGGTCTACGAAGCCCTTGACCGCCTGACGGGTAAAACCATCGCACTCAAACGTGTCACCGGGCTAACCGAAAACCAGAACTTCTCATCGCCGGATGACAGCTTAAACTTCCGACTGGCTTTGGCGCGTGAGTTCAAAGTATTAGCCTCGCTGCGCCACCCGAATATCATCAGCGTGCTGGATTACGGCTTTGATGAGCAGCGCCAGCCTTATATCACGATGGAAATTGTGGACAACGCCGCTAATTTTGTGGAAGCGGCACGGGCGCAACTTCCCGACCAACAAATTAATCTGCTGATTCAGTTGCTACAGGCTTTGGCTTATTTACACCGTCGCGGCATTTTGCACCACGACCTCAAACCGAGTAATGTGCTGGTCACCAAGGGCGAACACGTCAAAGTGCTGGATTTCGGGCTGGCCAAAAATCTTGATGAAGACGGCTCGTTTTCCGGTGAAAGCGTTGACCCCAACGCGCGGACCCTGCTCGCTACGCGCACGCGGA
>JACDGI010000862.1 GCA_013821665.1 Anaerolineae bacterium | reverse complement strand
GTGCGAGGGCGCTGGTCGACCCACAAATGGCGGCAACCGTAGCCCCACTGTTGAGTAGATGTCGGGCTTTTTCAATGATCAGATTGTGCCTGGAATCGTTCCAGGTGTCAGCCCCCGGCAGCAGCAGCACCGCACTTGTGTCCGCTGTAATCTCATCGGGGGTGGTATCGGGTACAATGGTCAGACCCCCTTTGGTGCGAATAGAATCCTTGGTGGCACCAACGGTCTTAACGGGAATGCGCTCTCCTGCATTTTTAAAGTACTGCCCCGAATTGAGTTCGGCCATCACATAACCCAACTCCCAATCGGCCAATGTATCCAGAACATAAGCATAGGCGTTTTTCATCATTCTCTCTCAGTCGTTCATACGATGTGGCCTCTTTATGAGACCCGCTTAGTCAAAACCACTATAGAGTAAATCATGACTTTTGCCTTGTAAAAAAAGGACTACTTTAGGGTAAGCTCGTTCTCGAATGAGATGGGGGTAACGCCAACAAGCTGCTGAAATTCATTCGTAAAGTGCGCGTGATCGGTATAGCCGTTCATGGCAGCTACTTCAGTTACTGTCCGGGTCTTTCGCTTGAGATCAAGCACAGCCATCTGATGGCGACACAGGCGTAAAAATTCTTTGGGGGTGAAGCCTGTGAAGTCGGCAAAACGCCGCCGAAAGTGACGCGGACTCATCGGAACACGGAGCATGACCTCTTCAGCCTTCATAAGACCCTGGCACGATTCGGACAGGGCGATAAATTGGTCGACAAGCGGGTCACGCACCAGCTGTTGGCGGTCAATGAGCGTTATCACCAGTGCTTTGAGGGATTCCTCAAGGGCTTCAAACGTCAGCAGATAAGGCATGGTGACTTCAAAAGCCTTCATCGCAGGATCAAGCATCTCGTAACTGCGCAGCTTCGAATCCTTGAGAGCCTGGTAGGATTTCTCACGAAATAGAGCTTTTGTCCCAGCCTTTAATCGGGCACCCGCATATACTTCCCCTGCCCGTACCTGCGTCATCTGCGACTTACCCATAGGACCGATAAAGGATAGCCCGGAAAGATACAGCTTATGGTAAGCCATCAACTCACTGCACGCCGTGGGTAGCAATCGGATCACCCCCGGACTCCTGATTTGGCAGTGCCAGAATGCATCGACATAATCGGCAAGCGTGTCAGGGGGTTGGACTTCAATGATGTTAATGGCGGGCATAGAAATCTCCTGTAGAGGATCATGAAGGAATCTAGCACATAATAATTATGCGGTTTGAGAATGCCAAAACTCAACGTTGCGCTTTACTCGCACAGTCACTCGGCGATGTTTAGCTTCCAGATGCATCAAATAAAATATTGAATCTTCGTCTTGAAAACCACCCTTAGAGGAGTTCAGCGAATTGTTCCAGTTCGGCGACGGTCACAACCAGCCAGGGTCGCCAGGTAATCCTCGACACTGTAAGGCGGATTCTTGAGCCGCGCCTGCACTTTGCGAACAGCGACACAGAATTTTCCCGGTGCGAGGTGCAGATGATTCACTAAAAAATCATCGAGATGCTGGGTTTCAATACTATAGGGCTTGAGGACAGCCTCAGGAAAATCTTGCAGGTTCTGCGTGACAATCACATCACAGCGCCCTACGATTGCCGCCGCCAGCACATGGCGATCATCAGGATCGGGCAGCACCAGCGTTTCGATGAGTGCTTTATGTCCCGTGATGAGGGCATCCCGCACTGCGGTATGCATCAACGTGCGGGTTCGCTACAACGCGGCACGATCCCGGTTTGGTCCACTCGGAGAAAGGTCATCCATCCGATGAATATGAGCGAAGGGAGTAAAATGAGGGCAAAGAGGAAAAAAGCATTGCCCATCTCAGATGCTTCACCAATAAAGGCAAGCACGATCAGGCTACTGGAAACCGTGCCCAGGAACAAACTGGTGCGCCCATTCGCTTCAAAGACTGTGGCAGAGCGCACGGCTTGCATATTGTTATGTTCAATGATCAAAATCTCCGCATTTGTGGCTTGGGCTGGTTGCTCATTCATCGCATTGGCTTTTGTAAATGATCGTTTATCTCGAATATGCTTTCAGGTAATGAATGACGAACCATTTGCCACTTTTCCACGCCCTCCCCTACGGAATTTGCCTGGGTTACAAGCGTGGAAAGGAGCGGATGCTGCAGGCAACTTGCTTTATATACACTTAAGATGCACAAAACTCATTGACCAACGATTGGTTCCGGACGCCTGCGCGCGTCGCGACTTTCTTCACGAATCCCTACCAATGTTCTAAGCCCTGGTTGGTGGAATGTTCTGGTTGAGATGAAAAAGATTCTCCGGATCATAGCGGCGCTTCACCTCGGCAAGGCGACGATAGGTCGTCTCGGGATAGGCTTCGTGGATCCTGGCATCGCCCTCGGACTCGAGGAAGTTTAAGTAGGCACCTGTCGAAACATGCCGCATCGCCGCGAACACTGAGTCCACCCACGCCTGCTGGTCAGCAAGCGCCTCTTGTTCGAAACCGAGCGTCGCGATGGACACCATCAGCGTCGCAGCACGATGGGCGAACGCTGTCGCATCGACCGGTACGCGGGCCATGGCTCCGCCAAAGACGCGGAATTGGATCACTGCCGTCGAGGCGCTTGAGGGGAGTCGTGTCTTCTCCATGGACACCAGCATCGCGTCGATCGCCGCGTCGTCAAGTGAATCAGCCATGAACGCGCGGGCGATATTGGTCACAGGCTCTCCCGCCGCCGCAAACATCTCGTACATCTCGCTGATGGGCATCGGACGGATGAGATCGGCCATCGGCTCGGCAAGGGCACGGAACGGTGCCAGGACACGCTGCCCGGCATCCAGGTCGCCTACCCAAACCAGCATCACCATTAGCGACAACTGTCCGTGCAGCTCTTGAAGCAAATCCGGCACTGGTGGGATGCGCATGACCATCGAGATCGTCGTTAGTTCGTCGGGTGCCTGCGTGGCGTGGTCGATGACACCGCGGATCACGTCCAGGGTCAGCGGCAGGTAGAGGACACCGCCGAGGACCGTGTCAATCGGATGCAGTCTGAATTCAAACGATGTCACAATCCCAAAGTTGCCACCGCCCCCACGAATCGCCCAGAACAGATCCGGGTGCTCGGTCTCGCTGGCGGTCACCAACCGGCCGTCCGCGGTCACCACC
>JACDGI010000861.1 GCA_013821665.1 Anaerolineae bacterium | reverse complement strand
ATCCAACACCACTAACCCCGGCACAATCGAGATATGCAGCTTGCCGAGAAAACGTAGTCCATAGCGGATAATAAAGGTTCCTGTGGCGATTACTTGCCCCACTGAGGAATCAACCGTCGATAAAACCTGCGCTTCATCGATTTGTAGGATCATACCCGTGAAAGAATCGCCAATCGGGTTTTGTTCTGGAACTGTCCCTGCCACAGTTTAGTGGTGAACCACGGGTACTGTTTCGGCAGCCGGAACAATCGCGTGTTCGTCGTGCGGTTCGGTATGTCCATGACTGCCATCATCCAGAGGTTGGTTGATGTCATCAAAATGTTTTTGGGGTTGGGTCAAGCCAAACCAGCCTACAGCACCGATCAAAAACAAGCCGATGCCACTAACGAAGGTAATGGCGACAGTGTTGCTATCCGCCGCAGTGCCTTGAATGACCCCAATGCCAAGAGCGATTATGATGAGAATCACACCCAAGCCAGCAATCATTGACATCCCAAGTACAGCCGGACTATGATTCCAGCTTATCTTTTCGGAGACTTTCACAGTACGTTTCTCCCTAGCGCCCAAATAGAGGCGGTGACAAGATATATATTGTTGTTTGAGGGTTATTATACCGCACTCAAGCTACTTTTTCTCATTTTGCCGTTAGAATTAAGGAACGTCAAGCCAGATTCGATTGCTTCTCAATGTCCACTTTCGAATGATTGATTTGGAGCTGTTAGTAATGATACCAATTGAACGTGTGCTGCTCATCCGGCATGGGCAAACCGATTGGAATGTAGATGGTCGCTGGCAAGGTACACTGCCGATTGGCCTCAATGACATGGGACGGACGCAAGCAGAAGCACTTGCAACTTATCTGGCACGTCGCCAAATCGGTTCAATTTATACCAGTCATTTACCCCGTGCGTTGGATACGGCGCTGGCACTGGGTCAGGCTGTCGGTGTCGTCCCACAAATAGATGAACGCTTGCAAGAGTTTAATTTAGGCGTGTTTCAAGGGCTGACGCGCGAGGAAATTAACCGACACTATCCTATTGAATGGCGCGATTTTGAAGCAAACTATTGGGATTACCGTGTGACCAACGGCGAATCGCGGCGTGCATTGCAAACGCGGGCACATGATGTGTTTCAGTATATTGTTGCCAATGGTACTGGCCCCGAAGTGGCGATCGTCTCGCATGGCGGCACGATCCGCACTTTATTGCACCGACTGTTTGAAGGTGCGCCCGAACTCAATCATTTTCATGTTGAGAATACATCCCTAACAACCATTGAGCGTGACGGAGATCGTTGGCGTTTGCATGAACTAGCGGCTGTGCCCCATCTTTGATGTGCTGATTGGTGACAATCATCACCTATAACTTGATCCATATGTCGTGCGTTCGTCAGGGCTTGCTCCTTTAGAATCGTGTTTATGAAAAACGAACTAAAGGAGCTTATGACGATGACACAAACTCTCGAACTGGAAATGACTAACCAAAACGATACTGTTGTACCGGACTACGTACAACACGAACGCCTCCGTAATTGGGTCACTGAAATGGCCGCGCATTTGCAACCGGATAACATTCATTGGTGTGACGGCTCTCAAGAAGAATACGATGCTGTTTGTAATTCCTTGGTGGAGTCGGGAACATTTATCCGCCTCAATCAGGCGAAGCGCCCAAATAGCTTCCTGTCGCGTTCTGACCCAAGTGATGTGGCTCGTGTCGAAGATCGCACATTCGTGTGCAGCCTGAACAAGATTGATGCCGGCCCAACCAACAACTGGATGGAACCCGCAGCAATGCATAACATCCTTGATGGTATCTTCGAGGGTAGTATGCGTGGTCGCACAATGTATGTTATTCCGTTTAGTATGGGGCCTCTCGGTTCACCCATCGCTTACATCGGGGTACAACTGACAGACTCGCCCTATGTCGCTGCCAATATGCGTATTATGACTCGCATGGGTAGGAAAGCGCTGGATGTGCTGGGTACCGATGGTGCGTTTATCCCATGCGTCCATTCGGTTGGTGTTCCCCTTGAACCCGGCCAAAAAGATGTTGCTTGGCCGTGCAATCGTGACAATAAGTACATCGTACATTTCCCGGAAGAACGCGCGATATGGTCATATGGCAGTGGCTATGGTGGAAACGCACTCCTCGGCAAGAAATGCTTGGCACTGCGTATTGCTTCGACTATCGCCCGCGACGAAGGTTGGTTAGCCGAACACATGCTCATCATGGGTGTTGAATCGCCCGAAGGTGAAAAGACCTATGTTGCGGCTGCATTCCCAAGCGCTTGCGGCAAGACCAACTTCGCCATGCTTATCCCACCAAAGGCAATGGACGGTTGGAAGGTGACGACAATTGGTGACGATATAGCTTGGATCAAACCCGGTGCGGATGGACAGGTTTATGCCATCAACCCTGAAAGCGGTTATTTCGGCGTAGCTCCCGGCACATCTTATAAGTCCAATTCGAATGCGATGGAATCGTGCAGCCGTAATACGATTTTCACCAATGTTGCGCTTACACCCAATGGCGATGTGTGGTGGGAAGGTATGACCGACGAGACTCCGGCACATCTTATTGATTGGACAGGGCAAGATTGGACACCGGATTGTGGGCGTAAGGCAGCGCATCCAAATTCACGCTTCACGGCACCAGCGGGCCAAAATCCAGCCATCGACTCGGAATGGGAAAACCCTCAGGGTGTATCAATTAAGGCCTTCATTTTCGGCGGTCGCCGCAACAGTGTTGTTCCGTTGGTCTATCAGGCCTTTAACTGGTCATTTGGCGTATATCTGGCTGCTACGATGGGTTCAGAGATGACGGCTGCCGCTGCGGGAACAATCGGGCAGGTACGGCGTGATCCGTTCGCTATGCTGCCGTTCTGCGGCTACCATATGGCAAGCTATTTCAATCACTGGCTGCAATTTGGTCGTGATATTTCCAATCCACCACGTATCTTCGGGGTCAACTGGTTCCGCAAAGACGAAAATGGCAAGTTTGTGTGGCCCGGATTTGGCGAAAACATGCGTGTGTTGAAGTGGGTTGTCGAACGCGCTCATGGGAAGGCAATCGGTGTGGAAAGTCCTTTAGGATGGATGCCACGTTATGAAGACCTTGACTGGAATGGTCTGAATTTCAGCCATGAACAGATTAACAATGTGATGTCGGTTGATC
>JACDGI010000860.1 GCA_013821665.1 Anaerolineae bacterium | reverse complement strand
AGTCAGGCTTATTTGAGGCTCTCAGATGATCAGCAACAGCTTTTTAGGGATATGCTCAAGGTCACGCCGACGATGGCCGTCGCAATGGCACGAGCAGCCACAAGTCCTGATGTTGTCGTTCCCACTGAAGAACAAGGTATGCCCGCTTTGACGAATCCAAGTGTGGTAGCAGGAGGCACATTTACCGAAATCGATGCCTTACATACTGCCAAGGGAACTGTTATCTTATATCAACTGCCTGACAACAGCCGATTGCTGCGGCTTGAGGATTTCAGCGTTACGAACGGGCCAGAACTCCATGTGTACCTTGTTCGCAATCCGAAGCCGCGCAAGCCAGAAGAAGTTGGCAATGATTATATTGATTTAGGGGCATTGAAAGGCAATGTGGGCAACCAGAATTTCCCCGTACCGAGTGAAACAGATTTGAACGCCTACCAAGGCATCATTATTTACTCGGTGCCGTTTAGCGTCATTTTTAGCAGTGCACAGTTACGATTGAGCTAAAAGCCACCATAGCGCCAAACACCATCAACCATTGTGGCGACGATTTGGGTATTTAGAATATCTGAGGGATTAATGGTATATAAATCGCGGTCAAGGACAACGAGATCCGCGAGAAAACTAGAGGTCAATTTGCCTAAACGCGATTCCAATCCAGCGGCATAAGCAGGGCCGGTGGTAAAGCCGCGTAGGGCTTCATCGACTGTTAGACGGGCTTCAGGATACCAGCCATCTTTGCCGGGAGAGCCATCGGGGCGCTGGCGAGTCACGGCGGCATGAATGCCCTTTAAGGGTTCAAAGGGTTCAACTGGCGAATCGGAGCCAAAGGCACAAATAACACCTTGATCCAGTTGAACACGAGGATTATAGGCAAGGCGTGAACGGTCGCCCCAGAAACGATCAGCAGTGAGCATGTCGGATGTAGCATGAAGAGGCTGCATCGACGCAATGACGTTCAATTCAGCAAGGCGATGAACATCATTCGGGTGGATCACCTGCACATGTTCAATGCGGTGGCGGCGAGAAGCACGACTTTCGCCACGTTTAGCTTCCTCAGAACGAACGATTTCAAGTGCATCCAAGACATCATGAACGGCACGATCCCCAATGGCATGAACCGTCGAAGGCAAGCCTGCCGCACTGGCGCGACTCATGAGGTCGATCATTTCTTCTTTTTCGATAGTGGTGATGCCGTAGTTATCCGGTTCACCAACATAGGGGTCAATCATTGAAGCCGTGTGTGGGCCAAGTGCGCCATCAGCAAACATTTTGAGTGCGCCAATGCGTATCCAATCATCACCAAAACCGAAACGTAAACCGGAGTCGAGAGCGGCAGGCAGCCAACGTTTGTTGATATTTTTGAGAACACGTAAACTTAAACCACCACGTTCGCGTAAGATTTGCAGCGCATTCAAACAGGATGGTTCATCAAAATCATGTAAACCAGTGAGGCCATATGATAAGGCAAGATCTTGAGCCGTTTTCATCTGGTCGGCAATTTGATCCTGTGTGAGTAAGGGAATATGCGAGCGCACCAAATCCATCGCCGCAAGTTCAAGCAAGAGGCCAGTGGGATTACCCTGAGCGTCATGCACAATCTGAGCGCCTTCAGGGTCAGGGGTTGAGGCCGTTATCCCAGCGAGTCGTAACGCATAGGTATTAACCCACGCGGCGTGGAAACTTTTGGCGATTAGAAAGACGGGATGATTAGGCGAGATCGCGTCCAAATCCGCAGCAGAGGGGAAAGCAGAACCTGACCAAATATCTTGAAACCAACCGTAGCCTGTAATCCATTCACCAGCGGGTGTTTTGGCAACTCGCGCCGCAACACGCTCGACAGCAATGGATTTGTCAGGCACTTCAAAGACATTTACTTGGCTGAGAGTGCGGGCGGTTTGTTCCCAATGAATATGGGCATCCGTCAAGCCGGGAATGACGGTGCGTCCACCAAGATTCTGTCGAATGGTATCGGCGCTAGCTAAGGGTAAAAGGTCAGAATCAGAACCACAAGCAACAATACGATTGTCACGAATGGCGATGGCAGAAACATGCGACTGCTGCATGTCTAACGTAACAACGTTGCCGTTATATAAAATACGATCAAAGAGGCGCATGACGCTCCACACTCGCGAGGGCTTCTTGAACTTCGGCAGCAGTCGGGGCGCTTTCTAGTCCAAAACGCGTCACAGAAATGGCGGCTAAACGTGCAGCAACCTCGGTGGCAGCGATGTAATCACCGTGCAAAACATGCAGTGAGGACAACAAACCAGCCGCAAACACGTCCCCTGCCCCGGTAGGATGCACCAACTCGACTTGTAAAGTTGAATAATCGGTGGGCTTACCATTATGGTAGTAGGTACCGCCTTTTTCAGCGCGGGTTACAAAGAGATGGCGCACTACACTGGCAAATTCTCGTTCCAGTTCGGGCGCTTCGGCTACGTCTTCTTCGCTAAATACCACAATGTCAATGTCTTTTAGCACATCTGGATCAAACCAGCGTTTGAAGCGCACTCGACCATCGGGATCCCATTTTCGCAGCCAACCCTGTAAGGTCAACATGACGGTCGCATCTTTAAATTGATGGGCGATATTAGGATCAACTTCATCCGTTAGTGGGGCGAGATGGACGAGCGGCGCGTTTAGCCAGTGCGCCGGAATATCCGCAGGGGTGATTTTAGAGGCAACCGCGCGCAGATATTGAACCCGGCCTGATGGACCATAAATATTCTCGAAGGTACTGGTATCAGCGGCAGGTAGGATGACGAGTTCAGAAACGAATGGCAGCAGTTGGGCGGTTAATGGTTCATTGGGCGCGGTACTTGTGAGAATACCAACGTTGAGACCGAAGGAGTGAATGACACGGGCGGCGTAAGAAACAGTCCCGCCGAGCAAACGCCCGGCAGGAGTTAAGTCAGCAGTAGCATGACCAATGAGCAGGTAGTCAGGAGTCGCACTCATACAGGCGGCTACCGAGGGACAATCGTGACTTTACGAGAATTGCCTTCTCCGACACTTTTCGTTTGAACATCTTCACGACTGCGAAGCGCCATATGTACAATGCGACGTTCATAGGGCGGCATGGGTTCTAAGGCTACGGTACGCTTGGTGCGCGAGGCTTGATCCGCCATACGTAGGGCAAGATCGTGCAGCATTCGTGAACGCTTGGCTTTATAAC
>JACDGI010000859.1 GCA_013821665.1 Anaerolineae bacterium | reverse complement strand
CGTGTCGGCAGTTGGCTTGTTACTGACACTGCCAATTGATACTTGGGGACAAATTGTTATCGGGGCAGGGGCGACATTAGCGCGGGTGGCGCTAGCGATTGTGGTTGCGCTGTTGTGGACGATTCCAGTCGGTGTGTGGATTGGGACGAGTGCCCGTGCCGCGCGGGTGCTGCAACCGATTGTGCAAATACTGGCTGCTATTCCGGCAACCGCCTTGTTTCCGGTACTGCTGCTCGGCTTGTTGAGTGTTCCGGGTGGCGGGAATATCGCCGCGATTCTACTGATGCTGCTCGGTACACAGTGGTACTTACTGTTTAATATTATCGCGGGCGCATCAGCCATCCCGCAAGATTTGAAGTACACCAGTGACCTGCTGCAACTCAAAGGCTGGCGACGTTGGCGCACCTTGATTTTGCCGGGGTTGTTTCCGTATATCATCACCGGATTGATTACCGCCAGCGGTGGTGCTTGGAACGCCAGCATTGTGGCCGAATATACCAACTTTGCTGGCAAGACCAACAAGGTCGTCGGGCTGGGCGCACTGATCACCTCGGCAACGGCCAGCGCGAATTATGCCCTTTTGCTGGCTTCGACACTGGCGATGATCATCATCGTAGTTTTGATTAACCGCTTTTTCTGGCGGCGTTTGTTTCATATCGCTGAAACACGCTACCGTATGGATCAGTAGAAAGGCGCACTTCTATGACACCCGAAATTCTGCTCCATCTTGAGCATGTGACGCGCACTTTTGGTAAAGCAGATCGCTTATTTACGGCGGTCAAAGACATCAACCTTGATATTCATAACGGCGAATTTGTGGCGCTGCTTGGTCCCTCAGGCTGCGGCAAAAGTACGCTGCTGCGTATGATTACGGGGTTGATCGCACCCAGCAGCGGCATTGTTTCGTATCGCGGCAAACCTGTGGAAGGTGTAAATCCGTATGCTACGATGGTCTTCCAAAGTTTCGCGCTTTATCCGTGGCTGACGGTTTTGGATAACGTGATGCTGGCGTTAGAGGCACGGGATATACCTGCTGACGAACAGAAAACGAAAGCCGAAAAATTGATCGATCTCGTCGGTATGGACGGTTTCGAGTCGGCTTATCCACGCGAACTTTCGGGTGGGATGCGGCAGAAGGTGGGTTTTGCTCGCGCTCTGGCTGTCGAGCCGGAACTGCTGTGCTTAGACGAACCCTTTAGCGCTCTGGATGTATTGAGCGCTGAAGCCCTGCGCGGCGAACTGATGGAGCTGTGGACATCCGGTCAACTGCCGACCAAAGCGGTGTTGATGGTCAGCCACAATATCGAAGAAGCGATTGCGATGGCAGATCGAATCGTGGTGATGGGCAAAGAACCGGGGCATATCGTGACCGAGTTTCGTGTCGAATTGGTACAGCCACGTCAGCGAAAAGATCCTGCTTTTGAAGCGTTGGTTGATCGGATTTATGGCGCGATTGCCGGACACACCGAGCCAGAAGCCAAAGAAGTTGGAACCCCGCCGGGTACGCCCGGTATGACACGTATATTGCCGCGTTCGTCAGTTGATGAACTCTCCGGTATGCTAGAGGTTATCAATCAAGGCGCGGGGCATTATGATCTGTACCGCTTGGAAGGCGACCTCGGCATCGAAATGGCTGACTTGATGCAGACCGTCGAAATGGGTGAAATGTTGGGCTTCGTGGATGTTAAAGAAGGCGATATTCATATCACGCCGTTAGGCCAAACCTTCGCTGAAGCCTCGATCTTGACGCGCAAAGAAATTTTTGCCAACCGTGCGCGACGTTTGCCCATGATCCGTTGGGTGATGGATATGCTGCATTCCGCACCGGATGGGATACTGCCGTGGAAGCTGTTTTATACGGCACTATCGCCCGAATTCCCCGATGAGTTAGCCGAACGCCAACTGGACATCGCGATTGATTGGGGACGCTATGCCGAGTTGATTGATTATGATGACCGTGACCAAACCCTCAGCCTTGATCCGTCGGATGGGAAAACGGTTGCGACTGCCGGTAAATCAGCCTAAGGAGCAAAATCATGCCACCATGTCCACATTGTCAGGGTGCAGAGAAATTCTTTGATGCAGGAACGGCGCGGGGTGATCTCGAAGAGTATCGCCAGCATGGGCCAGCTAAAACGACACAACTGTTGTTAAAAGCAATTCGCGGCGCTGCTCATGATGACAAAACTTTGCTTGATATTGGTGGAGGAGTGGGCGCGATCCAGCACGAATTGTTAGCAGATACGGTCGAATCCGCTGTGCATGTGGACGCGTCAACTGCTTATCTCGGCGCATCACAGGAAGAAGCCAATAAACGTGGACATCTTGAGCGGGTGAAGTACTTGTATGGCAATTTTGTTGAACTGGCTTCCGAAGTCGAACCCGCTGACATCGTGACATTGGATCGGGTGTTGTGCTGTTATCCTGATATGCCCGCGTTGGTGGCGGCTTCCACATCCCATGCCCGCCAATTGTATGGTGTGATTTATCCGCGTGATATATGGTGGATGCGTTTGGCAGGACGCGCCATGAATGCGTGGTTCTGGCTGCGGCGCAATCCCTTCCGCTTCTTCGTCCATCCGGCAAGCATAGTGGATTCGACCATCCGCGCCAGTGGATTTGTTCAGCGTTATCATCAAAACAGCGGCATGTGGCAGGTGGTGTTATACGCACGCTGAGTTTTTAGGCACAAACGTTCTCGCCCCTATTACAGGGGTGATGCCTCAGTTATAATCCCCAACATTCATTGTGATGATTACTTGAGGGATTAGATGACCATAACTGAAACGCCTCGCGCCTTGGCGCTGGTTGGGATGCCGGGCGCAGGTAAGACTCTGTGCGCACGCCATCTGGAAAGGCGCGGGTTTTTCCAATTCCGCTTCGGTGGGATTGTGGTGGATGAAGTGCTGCGGCGTGGTTTGGTTATTAACCCCGAAAATGAACGTGTTGTACGCGAGGAATTCCGCAGCAAAGACGGTATGGCTGCCATTGCTCTACATGCCTTACCGCATCTCAAGGCCGCGCTTGCCAGTTACAAGAGCATCATCATTGATGGTCTCTACAGCTTCAGCGAGTACAAAATACTCTCGCCGGAATTGGGTGCGAGTATGGTGGTGGTGGCGATTGTCAGCAGCCGTGCGCTGCGCTACCAACGACTTGCCAGCCGCGAGGATCGTCC
>JACDGI010000858.1 GCA_013821665.1 Anaerolineae bacterium | reverse complement strand
CTCCAGATTGGCATCCTGCACTATATTCTTGAGTATCTCGAAAGATCCCTTATCGCCAATGTTGCCAAGAGCTTCAAGTATGGCATGTCGCGTGTTGATATGGATGTCATTCATGGATAGCGTCGAATGAAGATTCTGGACTGCACCTCGGTATTTTGACCGACCAATTGCTTTTATAAGAATTGGCTGCCTTGCTCGGTCATCAGTCGCTTGGTTCAGAGCATCTAGCAAGTATTTACCAGCATTATCTCCACCGATTCGACCTAATGCTTCAACGCAATCATCAAACTTGTTATATTTGGGATCTAATCCCTTTTGCAATCCATCAATGGGAGCCTCAGATTGATAATTTGTCTTTTGGGCTAATAGCCATGCTGCCTCAATTGACTTTTCGGGTAAGGTATGATTAATAAGACTCTCTAAACCTTTCGTAGATTGTAAACTTGTATCATCGTGTAAATTCTTCATAGCGTTCCGCCATTCTTGAGGATTTACGCTATTTTGAGAGATGATCAGCGCATTTTCAACATATGGTGATAAACTATTTTCGTTTTGCGCTTTTTGCAATCCAGCTAGTAGTTCATCCCACTGCTTCTCCTCAGGATTTGTAAAATTGACCCACTGCCTAGATTTGAGTTTGGGATGAAGTAATTTCTCATCAAAACCTGAAAAGAGTAGAGGAATAACAACTTTTCCTAGACCTAAGGCAAGAGTCCATTCATAAGTTATGTAATGCGAATTCAAGGCAGCAGGCGTAACAATTACTACAACACACACAGCCTGTTTGATGTGATTGTCAATAGCAGGTTCCCACTCCTCACCACCAATAATGTATTTATCAAACCAACCAGTAAAACCTTCTTGCTCATCAATCCACCTACAAAGCTCTTCTTCAAAACCTGAATCGTCATGCTTATATGAGATAAAAACTATTCCCATTTGACCCCGTTAGTAAGATGTAATCTAAAATTTTATAAATCATATGATTTCTAAGTATTAGTTTATACCTTTTTGCTTGATTAGGTCATACATCATCGAGCTTGGATTAGCACTCCGTATCCCAACTGTGATGCCTACTCTCACGTCTCGTCAATATTTACTTAGAACATTCTTAGGAACAGATTGCGGTTATTTCCCGTATTCTAGGGCAACGAAAGTTATAGAAGGAGACGGTTTGATGAAAACTAAACTTGTTGGATTATTGTTTATCCTCTTCGCAGTCGCTGGACTTGTTCCCTTCGCCAGCGCGCAGGATGCGGAAATCCAATCCGGTGACATCGACGTGACCAGCGGTGACAAAGCCTATAAATCTTATTTAGCCGCGCCCACAAGCACGGGTACACATCCAGCGATTGTGCTGGTTCACTCTTTTCGTGGACTGGAACACGGCTACCGCACGATGGTCGATCAATTAGCGGCGCGCGGTTATGTGACGCTGGCAATCGGTTGGCAGACTTTTGAGCAAGCGCCATCGGATGCTGTGGTTCAAAAGTTAGTCGAGGACGGTATCGCTTTACTGAGCGCCCGTGCGGATGTGGATAAAGCACGCATCGGTTTGACGGGCTTCTGCGCGGGTGGACGTTACACCATGTTGTTTATGCCGCAAGTGAGCGGCTTCAAAGCGGGTGTGGCATGGTACGGCTTCCCCGATAGGGCAAGTGAGGGTGGGAAAGCGCCGAAGGACTTTATCAACGATCTTAAGATGCCCATGCTCATCATCCACGGCACCGAAGACCAAGCCAGTCCGATTGCGGGTATCTATGCTTATGCGACTGCCTTAGCAGCCGTCAAAGCACCTTTTGAAATGAAGATTTACGCCGGTGAACCGCACGGCTTCATGATTCAAAATGGTGAACTGCTGCAAGATGACATCGGCAAAGATGCCTTCAACGAAATGGCTGATTATTTCGACCGCAAGCTGTAAAAATCGACCCCTAACCCCAACCCTTTCCCCGTAGTAACAGGGCAAGGGATTAATCCCTCCCCTACAGAAAACCCACATCCAATGGATCCAGCATTTAGGTTAAATCAGGTTATACTCATGCCACTGTTGGGCGGACACGGCATGCCGTGTCCCTACATCAAGGATTACTACGTTATGCCTGACCAAACCCACCGCAGTCCCGGCCTTGTGATGACCGATCACCGTTTCGATGTGCCGCTGGATTACAGCCAACCGGACGGCGCACACATCAGCATATTCGCGCGTGAGGTGGTTGCGCCCGCCCATGAACATGACAACCTGCCGATGCTGGTTTTCTTTCAGGGTGGCCCCGGTTCGTCCGCACCACGACCATCTGATAATGGTGGTTGGTTGGGACGAGCGTTGAAGGAATTCCGCGTCTTACTGCTCGATCAACGCGGCACAGGGCTAAGCACACCGGTGAATCATCAGACATTGGCCCGTTTCAAAACCGCGCGTGAGCAAGCGGATTACCTGAAGCATTTCCGTGCCGATAATATCGTGCGGGATGCCGAGTTTATCCGCGCACAGTTGCTGGGTGCAGGTGAGAAGTGGAGTGCGTTGGGGCAAAGTTACGGCGGCTTTTGCATCACCACTTATTTGTCATTCGCGCCGGAAGGTCTACGCGAGGCTTTTATCACCGGCGGCATCCCACCGGCCTTACGAACGGCTGAAGAGGTTTATCGTGCCACTTATAAACGGGTGCTGGATAAAAATAAATGGTACTACGAGCGCTACCCTGAGGATGTGGTGCTTGTGCGGCAGATCGTGGATGTCATTGAGAAAGAGACCGTTTGTTTGCCACAGGGCGACCCACTAACCGCGCGGCGTTTCCAGCAGATCGGTATGGCTTTCGGCGCGAGTGGCGGCTTCGAGGACATCCACTTTTTACTGGAGCAAGCTATTGTCGATGGTGCTAACGGACGCGAACTCAATTACGGCTTCTTGTTGGGCATCGAAGAACACACCGATTATGCCGCGCATCCGATTTTCGCTATCCTACACGAGTCGATTTACGGGCAAGGATCAGCGACAAACTGGGCAGCCGAACGCGTTCGCGCAGAATATCCAGCCGTCGCCATCACGCCCGACCAGCCGGTTTACTTCACCGGTGAGATGATTTTCCCGTGGATGTTTGACGAGTACCGCTATCTACAACCGCTGAAAGAGGCGGCTGAACTGCTGGCGGCTGATGATACATGGTCGCCGCTGTAT
>JACDGI010000857.1 GCA_013821665.1 Anaerolineae bacterium | reverse complement strand
GCCTTAACCTGCCGTGCCAAGCATACCCAAGCCAATCAATGACAACTTCTCCCTTGTCAATGTAAATGATACATGGTATCAATAAGAAAGTGTCCAAAAGACAAATTGCCTGCCGAACGAAGGAGATTGACTCATGCGTATCCGCTTGCTTACTGCACTATCGTTGTTCATCGCACTTATTGTTAGCACTACGCCCACGAGCGCTCAAGCACCGCATCTCAAGGTGGTGGCAACCTTCAGCATTCTCGGTGATGTCGTCCATAGCATTGCTGGTGACAATATTGATCTGACTGTTTTGGTTGGCCCTGATGGAGACACCCACAGTTACGAACCGGTGCCGCAGGACAGCGTGGCGCTGACGAATGCCAACTTGATCTTCGAAAATGGATTGGGTTTCGAAACATGGTTGGATGATCTCTATACGGCGGCGGGTGGACAAGCGCAGCGCATCGTCGTCAGCCAAGGCATTATCCCCGGTAAGATCACGGTGGGTGACGAAACCGGCGAAACCGATCCGCACATCTGGCAGAACCCTTATAATTACGTGCGCGTGGCTGAAATCGTGCGCGATACCCTTTCCGCCGCTGATACTACTAACGCGGTGACTTACCAGCTCAATGCCAATGCCTACATCAGCCAACTCTTAGAGGCCGATACTTATATTTTGCAGCAGGTGCAAAAGCTGCCCGCCGACCAGCGTAAATTGGTGACCAACCATGATGCCTTCGGTTATTTTGCCAGCCGTTACGGGTTGGAAATTGTTGGTACGGCGCTCGGTTCAGTTTCTACAGAGGGCGCAAACGGATCTGCCGCGAACCTTGCCAAACTGGTCGGTGATATTCGTGCGACCGGCACCCGTGCAATCTTCCCTGAAAATATCGAGAATGCCGATGTGGTCAATCAGGTGGCGCAGGAGGCTGGTGTTAAAATTGGCGCACCACTGTGCAGTGATGCTCTGACACCCGCCGATGGCCCATGCCCGACCTACCTCCAGATGATCCACTACAACATTGACAGTATCGTCGCCGCACTGACTCAATAACCTTTGGTGTCGTTATAAACTTTGCACCTCAATCAGTCGTAGGCCAACTCGGTTACGGCTGATTTTTATTTTCCGCGCATGAATTACCGATAAATGCTACCCAATTGCAATTACAGACATCACTATCCTTTGGGATGCTTCGGCGTGCATTATTAGTTACAAACTGATGATGAATGTCATGAGCCGGTGTCTTTAGGCTTGTGACCCAAGCAAAAGCCGTAAGAAATCTACAAATTGAAACTCAGTGACCCAAACGGGAGAATGACAGCATGACAGAACGCTTATTTACGACCATTGATGCAAATGAAGCAGTAGCACGGGTAGCCTACAGAACCAGTGAGGTCATTGCGATTTACCCGATCACCCCTTCATCGGTGATGGGCGAATGGGCAGATGAATGGGCATCCGGTAAACAGGCGAATATCTGGGATACCGTGCCGCAGGTCATCGAGATGCAAAGCGAAGGCGGCGCGGCAGGTGCCATTCATGGTGCCCTGCAAGCCGGTTCGCTGGCGACGACCTTCACCGCCTCACAAGGGCTGCTGTTGATGATCCCTAACATGTACAAGATTGCCGGTGAATTGACCTCCACCGTTTTTCACATCGCCGCGCGTTCACTGGCTGCACAATCACTCTCGATTTTTGGTGATCATAGTGATGTGATGGCGACACGCGCCACAGGTTGGGCGCTGCTGGCCTCGGCCTCGCCGCAAGAAGCCCACGACTTTGCCATCATCGCACAGGCGGCCACACTCGAATCACGCGTGCCATTCCTGCACTTCTTCGATGGCTTCCGTACTTCCCATGAGATTTCGAAGATCGAACTGCTGAACGATGACGATTTACGTGCCATGCTCGACAATGATTTGATCAGTGCCTTCCACAAACGCGGATTGTCGCCGGAAAACCCCTTCATTCGCGGCACGGCGGCTAACCCTGATGTTTACTTCCAAGGGCGCGAGACGGTCAATCCTTATTACGCTGCTTGCCCCGGCATTGTGCAAAAGGCGATGGATCACTTTGCTGCCCTGACCGGACGGCAGTATCACCTGTACGAGTATTACGGCGCGCCGGATGCCGACCGCGTGATGGTGGCGATGGCTTCGGGCTGCGAAGCGGCTCAAGAAACCGTCGATTATTTGAACGCGCATGGCGAAAAGGTTGGCCTGTTGAAGGTGCGCCTCTATCGCCCGTTTGACATGAAACTGTTCGCCGCCGCACTGCCCAAGACGGTCAAGAGCATCGCTGTACTTGACCGCACCAAAGAACCGGGCAGTGGTGGTGAACCGCTGTACCTCGACATTGTGACCGCTTTGGTCGAAGAATGGCAGCACGGCGCACTGCCGAAAATTGTGGGCGGTCGCTATGGATTGTCCTCCAAAGATTTCACACCGGCTATGATTAAAGCCATTTATGAAAATCTGGCGCTGCCCAAACCGAAGAATCACTTTACCATCGGCATCAATGACGATGTGAGCCACACCAGCTTGGAATACGATGCGAACTTCTCAGTTGAACCTGACTCGGTGGTACGGGCGGTGTTCTACGGTCTGGGTTCGGATGGCACTGTTGGCGCGAATAAGAACTCGATCAAGATAATCGGTGAAAACACCAACAATTACGCACAGGGTTATTTCGTGCTGGACTCGAAGAAATCCGGTTCGATGACCACTTCGCATCTGCGTTTTGGCCCCAATCCTATTCACTCAAATTATCTGGTGACGAAGGCTAACTTTGTGGCTTGTCATCAACCGAATTTCTTGCAGCGTTTTGATGTGCTGCGGGAAGCGATTCAGGATGGCGTTTTCTTGTTGAACTCGCCCTTTAGCGCCGACGCTGTGTGGGATACGCTCCCACGTCCAGTGCAGCAGCAGATTATCAGCAAGCGTCTGAAGTTCTATGTGATTGACGCGCTCAAGGTTGCGCGTGAAGCCGGTATGGGCCGCCGTATTAACGTGGTCATGCAGGTGTGCTTCTTTGCCATCTCTGGTGTCCTGCCGCGTGATGAGGCCATCACGGCGATTAAGCAGTCGATTGAAAAGACCTATCACAAGAAGGGCGAAGAAATCGTCCAGATGAATCTTGACGCGGTGGACAGCACCCTCGTTAATTTGTTTGAGGTCAAGGTTCCGGCGTATGTGAC
>JACDGI010000856.1 GCA_013821665.1 Anaerolineae bacterium | reverse complement strand
CCCTTAACTTTGCGACTACTCTGCCCAAAGCCTATACCCAAGATGATTTGCGCATCGGTTATATGCTGGCCTTACAACTTGCCAGCGCCATCCGTAACGCCGACCATGTGCAAAAAATGAACCACGCCCAAGCCGAACTACGCATCTACAACAACGAATTGCAAGCGAGCAACCGCGAACTGGATGCTTATAACTACACGATTGCCCACGATCTTAAATCCCCATTGACTGCTATCGGACTCAACGCCGATCTGGTACAGCGCAGTATGAAAGAAAATCTGCCACCTAAAGTCGGAAAATATCTCGATGGCATTAAAGCATCCAGCCACAAAATGGCCGATATGATTGACCAACTGCTTTGGTTGGCACGCTCGCGCAATTCCAACGACACGCTGACTCTAGTAGAAGTCAAACCGCGTGTCGAGGCGGCTATTCAACGCTTCCAACATGCGCTAGAGGATCATCATATTTCAGCGACGATTGAAGGCGATATTCCGATGGCCTTGGGGCATGGTCAATGGGTCGAAGAGGTGTTCGCTAATTTGATTAGCAACGCCATCAAATACATGGGCAAAAATGCTGCCAATCCCTCAATTACGATACGTGCAATCAGTGATGACCACTTTGTTCGTTATGAAGTGACCGATACTGGCATTGGCATCAAAGAGGAAGATCAAAAACGTCTGTTTGAAATGTTCACCCGCTTGAATACGGTACAGGCCGATGGCATCGGTTTAGGACTTTCGATTGTTGCGCGAATGGTGGGTGGCATGGGCGGCATGGCGGGGATTGATAGCATACCAGATAAAGGCAGCACCTTCTGGTTCATGCTCCAAACACCAAAATAATTTCCTCGTTAGCATGACTCTCCATATCCGGTTATGCTACTCAATAGACCATTTAGCATTCAAGCGTTTGATATGCCTCACCTCATTTTGATCCGGCACTCGACCACACAACCCAAAGCGGGATCATCAGCGCACGATTGGCAGCTCACGGATGAAGGTCGCCGTAAATGCTTGATACTGGCTGAACGCTTGCGCCCTTACAGCATCCATCATCTCTACAGCAGTGATGAACCGAAAGCTGTGCAAACCGCGGAACAGGTCGCCCAAGAGTTAGGCGGACTACCCGTCACTTTGGACGAGCAACTGCGCGAAACACACCGTAAAACCGCCCCTTATTTCGCGGATGAGATAGCCTTTGTTCAAGCCATTCAGTCCGCAATGAATCGGCCACAGCAATTACTCTATGGCGAAGAGACTTTCGAGGCCGCACGCATTCGTTTTACCGAGGCGATTAATCGGATTATGGTGACTACAAGAGGTGAAACGCTTGCCCTTGTATCACACGCGACCATCGAGTCGCTCTATATCGCCAACTTGATAGACAGCAATCCGTATGACATTTGGAAGCTGCTGGATATGCCGGCTTATGTCGTTTTCTCGCTGCCAGCTATGAGACTCAACGAGATTTGTTTTTCGATGCTCTAGCGGTAGATTACGCTACGAATTTGCTGTGGTTTACGGCATAATCAAGCATACTTGATGGTCAATCAGGGCAGCCTAGACAATGGGGGATTAAGCGAAAGAAGTCCTCGTCATGCGATTTGCTCGTATAAACCTATTCATTTTGTTTAGCCTATGTTTTATGCTCCTGGCTACGCGGCAAGCCCAAGGGTTTGATAACGCCAACTTATCGATCCGTCCCTTCTTTGTTGCCACCCAAGATTCGGATCACGAAGCGGTGATACGCAAAATATCACCTGAACAGAACACCTCAGAAGTTATTTGGAGGCTCCCTACCACAACCAATAAAAGCGCCAAGCAACTCTTATCACAGCACGAAATTAATATTTTTGAGGAGGATTGGCTAAAAGCGGGTACATTCCCACAGCAAGGGTTTTCGGATTGGGAAAACGAGCCTATCCGTCAGGACATTTTAAATATTTGGCAATTGGATGACTCCCATGTGCTGCTTTTGACCAGCCATTGGTTTCGTATCATGGATACTTTTGTTTATAGCACCGGCAATTATGAATTAGCCATTTTGGACGTAGACACTCATGAGCTTAAACCAATCTGGTCAGTAGAGTTTCACGACTTACTCACCCAGAAACTTGATGGTGATTATTCAGTCAATAGCCTTACCGTACGACAAGTTGTTCCCAATCCTACCCAAGTTAAAATTGCTATCATGCTTTCACCAGAACCCCTTTCTTTTTGCTGTCCATATATCCCTACAATTCTGATTGTAGATTATGCCAAGTCTGTACCAACCGTTGTTTACATTTCAGAAGCAAGTCATGCACGCTGGTCTCCTGATGGAAAGCAACTCGCATATATCAATTACAAGAAATCAATCCCACACGTCTACGACATTGAAACAAAACAAGATACCACCCTAGAGGTAGAGCCACTTGATAGTATTTCTTATATGAAACCGGCGTTGAGTTGGATTGATCAGCACACTTTTCTATACACATGGCGGATTAACACACTCAGTGAAGCAGGAAACTACAACGAGTGGATGATCTACGATACGCAGCTCAACAAACAAATACGAAAAGTAACTGAAATTCCAGTTAATTTTGAGGAGTTTTATTCGCTAAATGAGATGAACCAGAAAACTGTGTTTGGTCTAATTGGAAGCAACCTTTATGTACTCAATGTGGTTGATGGCAGTCTGAATAATTTACAAATGGGAGTAGTGGACAAAATTTATTACAATTCCATATTCAGCAACTACCTGTTTTTGAGCAGGAAAGAAGACAGCCACAACCTAGATATCATTGACGCGCAATTACGTCGATCTACTATTGACTTAGCTAAATTGGGTATACTCAAAGACATACCAATCATTGATATTTCGCCTTAGCGCAAAAGAGACATATTATGACTACACATCGCTGCTGGGTTTATGGGGATAATGTCAACACGGATGTGATTTTCCCCGGCAAGTACACATACACCCTCAAAACGCCGGAGGACATCGCCGCCCACGCCTTAGAAGACCTCGATCCCAATTTCGTCAAAGGAGTGCAAGCCGGTGATGTGATTGTGGCCGGTTCCAATTGGGGCATGGGCAGCAGCCGCGAACAGGGCGTGACCACCATCAAATTCAACGGCGTGAACCTGATTATCGCGGCCTCATTCAGCGGTTTATATTTCCGCAACTGCATCAATCAA
>JACDGI010000855.1:1331-3195 GCA_013821665.1 Anaerolineae bacterium | reverse complement strand
CAACCGTATGTCGGGCAATATCCGAATATTGATGGCATTGTGGCGCTGGCACATACCGAAGGCGGACACGAAAACCCCAACAATCGCGACTTGCTGCTGCGGACGCTGGCGGGTTTTATGGTGAATGCCAATGTAGGCGCGGTGCTGGCCGTTGATCGTGGTACGGAAGCGGTCACGAACGCTGACCTGCTCGATTATATGACGACGCATCATTATCCGATTGACGAGATGCCACACCACTTCATGTCGCTGTCGCATTCCTTTAAAGAGGATTTGGGTACGGCGGCGGAAGTCGTCAAAGGCTGGCTGGATACGGTCAACAGTACGGGGCGCACCGAGGAGTCGATCAGTCACTTGAAGATTGGCCTCCAATGCGGCGGCTCGGATGCGTTTTCGGGCATCAGTGGTAATCCGCTGCTGGCGTGGGTCACTAAGGAAATTTTACGCTACGGCGGCTCGGCGAATCTGGCGGAAACCGATGAGCTGATCGGCGCGGAAGCCTACACGCTGGATAAGGTTAAAGATCTGGCGACGGCCAAGAAGTTCCTTGCCACGCAAGAGCGCTTCAAGACATGGGCGGGATGGCACGGTGCGTCCGCCGATGGCAATCCGTCGGGTGGCAATAAGTTTCGTGGTTTGTATAACATTTACCTGAAGTCGTTGGGGGCATCGACCAAACGGCATCCTGATGTGCGATTGGATAAGGTGATTGATTACAGCGAACTGATGGACGAAACCGGCTTCTATTTTATGGACAGCCCCGGCAACGACCTCGAAAGTATCGCCGGACAGATCGCGGCGGGCTGCAACATGCTCTTTTTTGTGACGGGCAACGGCTCGATCACCAACTTTCCGTATGTGCCGACCCTCAAAATCATCACCACCACCGAGCGCTATCAATTGCTGACTGCTGAGATGGATGTGAACGCGGGTGCTTACTTAGACGGCACGCCGATGGATGTGGTGGGGGCGGAGACGTTGCAACTGACGATTGATGTGGCATCGGGTGAGCTATCAGCGGGCGAAAAGGCGGGACACTCACAGGTGCAAATCTGGCGGGATTGGCGGCAAACCGGCAAGGTGAATCTGAGCGACTTCGCACATGCGGACTTTACAGGCGAACCGATTTCTATCAACACCGAAATTCGAGTGCCGGATGTGCGCATCCCTGTGTATCGTACCGCGAAGGGTTATGCGGCGGATCAGGTCGGATTGATATTGCCGACTAGTTTATGTTCGGGGCAGATTGCGCGGATTTGTGTCGAAAAATTGAACGCGGCGCAGGTGGGATTTGACAGAGGTATCTCGCGTTATGTGACGCTGGTGCATACCGAAGGCTGTGGTGCGCAAAATGGTAATGAACTGACGGATACCTTAGTCGGCTATCTGCGGCATCCGCTGGTGCGTTATGGCTTGCTGCTGGAACACGGCTGCGAGAAAACCCACAACGGTTATTATCGCGAACTGATGGAAGATCAGGCGCTTGATCCGCAGGACTTCGGTTGGGCCAGCGTGCAACTGGACGGCGGCATCCATAAAGTTGTGCAGAAGATGACGAACTGGTTTAATGCTCGACTGGATAACGATGACGCGCCCTTTATTACCGAAGTAGGGTTGGAAGGCGTGCGCTTGGGCATCGTATCCGAGGGTGCGCTGACGGATGAGGTTGTCCCACAATTGGCAGCACTCACACGGATGATCGTGGCGGCAGGTGGCTCGGTGGTGCTGACCGACAATGATCCATTACTCGCTCATCCATTTTTTGTGGAGGCGGTGTTGGGTGGCAAGGCAGCTAAACCAACGTTGGATTACGCGCAAGTCATGAACAAGGCTGGCTTTCATGTAATGTATACGCCTTCGCGCC
>JACDGI010000855.1:0-1321 GCA_013821665.1 Anaerolineae bacterium | reverse complement strand
GGTTTGGGTGCAACGGGAGTCGAGTTGATTCTCGCGCACACAAGCGACCATCCGATGTCGGGGCATCCGCTAATTCCGGTACTGCAAGTAACCTCCAATCCGCGCGTTAATGCTGACTATGAGCCGGATTTTGACGCGGTGCTGACGCAGCCATCGGCCTTGTGGATTGAGGAGTTGTTGGGCTTGGTGGTCGAGACATTGGCACGGCGCTACGTTCCGCGTTTCAGTGCATCCGGTGACACACAGTTCCAGATTACACGCGGCTTGCTGGGAGTCTCGCTCTAGCGAAGCATTGTGAGAAGGTGTTTAGTCAGCGGATGAGGCAGGCCTCATCCCTACGAAAATATTTGATGTACACGACAAAGTAATAATTTTATGTAAAAAAATGAAGGAATCGCCGTTATGAGTACTTATCAACCGCTTTCGGAAGTGCGCGAAACGCTCAAAGTCAAGTGGTACCGGACAAAAATTGATCGTGACAAATTAAAGGAATTGACCACACGCAGCGATGCACAGGCGTGGTTTCAAGCTGGCGGCCATCTTGCCCTGTACATTCTGACGGGTTCGCTGGTCTTCACCTTCTGGTCACAACAGCTCTGGATACTTTTCCTCGTTGCCCTGTTTTTGCATGGCACCGTCGCCAGCTTTTTTGTCGGTGTGGCCCCGCATGAACTGGGACACGGTTCGGTCTTCCAAACCAAGTGGCTGAATAGTCTTTTCTTGTATGTGTTTAGTTTGTTAAGCTGGTGGGACCCCTTTGACTATGCCAGCAGCCATACGTATCATCACCGTTACACGCTGCATCCAGAGGGTGATCGCGAGAACTTGCTGCCGCTTGAACCCAGTCTGAAATCGACCTTTGTGCTGCAACTGCTCACGGTCAATCTGCTTTCACAGCGCGGGCGCACTTTTGGCAAAGGGGGATTGATTTCAACGATCTGGCTGACCATCCTCGGTGCGTTTGGTCGCGTCGGCGATTTAAGCAATCCCACCAACGAATGGATTCAATCGCTGCACGACGATCAACCTGAAGAATATCGCAAGTCGATTCTATGGTCGCGCTTTTTGCTGGTGTTTCATGGCGCAGTGACGATCATTTCACTGCTCACGGGTTATTGGGTCTTCATCCTGATTATCCCGGTCGCGCCGTTCATCGCGAACTGGTTATCGTATCTTGTGGGCTTGCCGCAACACTGCGGGCTGATCGAAAATATCCCCGACTTCCGCAAAAGTGTCCGTTCGATGACGCTGCCGCCGATTGCAGAATTCTTGTATTGGCGTATGAATTGGCACACCGAACATCACATGTATGCGGGAATCC
>JACDGI010000854.1 GCA_013821665.1 Anaerolineae bacterium | reverse complement strand
GTGTGCGTGAGTTCCCCGATGTATTCACCGCGTCATACTTTGCCAACACCGATCTTGAGAATAATACGATCTCTTCTTTTTACAGCGGTGCAATGGCTCATTCAAAAGATTACAGCCTCGCTGAAGCCTACAGTGCCAAACCGGATATGGTGATTGTCTCGCCCAGCGATCCGCTGGCGATGCAGCACCTCACTAAGGAATGCCGCGAACAAAATATTTCATTCATTTATGATCCGAGCCAGCAAATCCCACGCTTGAGTGGAGAAGAACTGCTCCACGATATGCAAGGTGCATACGCGATGGTGGTGAATGCCTATGAAGCGGAGATCATCTGCAAGAAGACCGAAATAACCCTTGAAGATTTGAAAAGCAAAATTGAGCTGCTGATCATTACGCAGGGTAAGAATGGCAGCCACATTTACGAACACGGCGTTCTCACCGAAGTGCCCGCATTCTCAGCAATCGAAATTAAAGATCCCACAGGTGCAGGCGATGCCTTCCGTGGCGGATTGCTGCGCGGGATGGCAGCAGGACTTCCCATTAAATTATCCGCGTTGATGGGCTCGTTGTGCGCGAGTTATGTGCTTGAGCATGTTGGTACACAGAATCATCACTTCACTGTTCCAGAATTTATTGCCCGATTCCGCAGTGAACAAGATGACCAAGGACTGTTAGATTGTCTGCTGCAACCAGCAGCAGTTAGTAAATAGCGTAGTGTAATCACCTGATTTCATCCGGCGACAGCCGAAAAAGTGTATGATACAATCCGCCCATTATGGGCTATTCACAAGGTTTGAGGAGCAGAAATGACTGTTGAACATGACGTAAAGCAACTTGATTTGGCAACTGGCGGGCGCTTCCGTATTGAATGGGCAGAGCAGGAAATGCCTGTTCTCCGTGCTATCCGTGAGCGTTTCGCGAAAGAAAAACCGTTGGCCGGACTGCGTATTTCGGCCTGTTTGCATGTGACCACTGAAACGGCCAACCTGATGCACACCTTGCAATTGGGTGGGGCAGAAATCGTACTGTGCGCTTCTAATCCGCTTTCAACACAGGATGATGTGGCGGCTTCATTGGTTGCCAATTACGAAATCCCTGTTTATGCCATCAAGGGCGAAGACAACTCAACTTATTACGACCATATCAAGGCTGCGCTGGACTTCAAACCCCATATTACGATGGACGACGGCGCGGATCTGGTGAGCGTCATCCACAAGACCCGTACCGAACTATTGGACGGTATCGTAGGCGGAACAGAAGAAACCACTACAGGCGTTATCCGTCTGCGGGCGATGGCGAAAGACAATGCACTGAAGTTCCCAATTATCGCCGTGAACGACAGCGATACCAAACATCTGTTTGACAATCGCTATGGCACCGGTCAAAGCACATTGGACGGTATCATCCGCGCGACGAATATTTTGTTGGCTGGACGCACGATTGTGGTGGCGGGTTACGGCTGGTGCAGCCGTGGTATCGCCAGCCGTGCTGATGGCATGGGTGCAAATGTAGTCGTCACAGAAGTTGATCCAATGCGCGCACTTGAAGCTGTTATGGATGGCTACCGCGTGATGCCGATGATTGAGGCGGCAGCAGTCGGTGACATTTTCATCACCGCGACAGGCGATAAAAATGTTATTGACGAACAACATTTCGCACGCATGAAGCACGGCGCAATTTTGGCTAACTCCGGTCACTTCAACGTGGAAATTAATATTCCTGCACTGGAAAAACTTGGCGGCAAGCCGCGTCTGGTACGTCCATTTGTGGAAGAATACAAGGTCAAGGGCAACTCGGTTTATATATTGGGCGAAGGCCGTTTGATCAATTTGGCCGCAGCCGAAGGCCATCCGGCAAGCGTGATGGACATGAGCTTTGCCAACCAAGCGTTGGGCGCAGAGTATATGGTCAAGAACGCGAAGAATATGCCTGCGGCTGTTTACACCATTCCAGCCGACATTGACAAGGAAATCGCACGGCTGAAGCTTGAGGCTTTGGGTGTGAAGATTGACATCTTAACTTCCGAACAGTCTGATTACCTGAGCCAATGGGAAGAAGGTACTTAAAACAATCGTCAGTCAAGGATTGATCGTCTATAATCTCGACGGGTCTGACACAGTTTGATTGGGGCCATAAGCCACTTTTGCGCCTTATGCCCCACCAGTTTCTCTGGCGCGGACATACGCGAAGGAGTCTATAACGATGAAGAAATCGATTAAATTTGGTATCGCCCTGCTGGTCATCATCGCGACGGTGATTGTTACCAGCGCAAGTGTGATGGCACAATCCGGGAACGCCATGCTGCGTTTCGTGCATGCGATCCCCGGAGCAAGCGCAGTCGACGTGTACACTGATGGTCAATTAACAATTAGTGGACTGGATTTCGGTACTGCTTCCACTTACGTCACGGTTAGCAGCGGCGACCATCAATTGAAGGTCACATCCAGTGGTTCGACCAATGCGCTGTGGGAACAAACGGTCAGCGCGGCAGATGGCTCGGCTACAACATTAGTCGCAGCATCCGCCAGCGACCCCAGCTTCCTTGTTTACCCCGAAGATTTGTCACCGATTGGGACGGGTAAAGCACGGTTAACTGCTATCCATGCGAGCAGCGGTGGACCAGCAGTCGATTTGATGCTGGGTGATGGTCGTCCAGTCATCCCCGGTTTGCAATTCGGGCAAGCGGCAGGGACATTGGATGTTCCTGCTTTCGCCTATGATTTTGCAGTCGCTCCCAGCGGACAAACTGTAGACAAAGCTCTGGTCAAGGCAACTGGCGTGGCGCTGGATACTGGCACGTCTAACATGTTAGTTGTGTACGGTACGAGCGATAAGCCACAAACGCTGGTGCTGAGCAGCGCTACCAAGGGCGACAGCAACAGCGGTTTCGTCCGTATCGCACATGGTGTGAGCGGCGCTCCGGCTGTTGATGTGTACATCAATGGTTCCTTGGCAATTCCGTCGCTGCCATTTGGCGGTTTTACGCAGCATATCGCGGTACCAGCCGGTTCATATGACATCAGCATCCGTGCTGTGGGATCCGATAAAGACATTGCGACGGCCACGCTACCCGTGATCGCTGGTGAAGCTTCTACGGCAGCCGCTTTGGGTACGGCGGATAAAATCAGTGTCAATGTCTTCAAAGACAACATCAGCGGAGTCACGGCTGATAAAGCAACACTTTCACTCGCCAATGG
>JACDGI010000853.1 GCA_013821665.1 Anaerolineae bacterium | reverse complement strand
ACTGTAGACCTTATCCGCAGGGCTGAAACCTTAGACGATTATTTCGCCACACTACGTTTCCCGCCCCAACGATTTACTCCCATTCAAAATAAACAATCAACTGTGCAATAACTGATGCCTAAACTAGAACCTACGCCAGAAATCATCGAGAATATTTTGTCACGCATACCGGAGGGATTTATCCGTTACGATATGCTGTGCCAACGGGTCGCACTGCACCGAGATATGCTGGCAGAGCTTATCAACGACAAGGTGGGTCGTGACGGGGATTGGTGGTACGACAACACCCGTTTAACACGCGACGAAATGCATGAACAGCGCAAATGGGCGAAACCTTATTTCCCCGAAATCAAGGCCGGTGTATTTACACAAGAGTCTATCCTTGAACGGATGGCAGAGCGTCAAGGGCGAATTGATCAACTCGGCAGCACCGCTCAGCACATGTTTGATACGCTGGCGCAAACCAAGGGTTACATGCGTAAGGATGAGTTATGTAAAGAAGCCGATGATGAAGTGAAGCTCAACTTGCTCTTAGCGAGCGACGACTTGGAGCAATTCGAGGGATTGATTTATGACCCACTGCGATTAAGCAACCGCTCAATAAAGCAAGTTGAGGCGCAGGAAAAGCTCGCACCAGCACGGCAAGCGGTGACAGATTACCTGACCGGACAAGCTGGACAAGTGGCTCCAGAGACGGAACTGATCGAGAAATTTGGCGCTTATACAATCGATGCGCTGATTTCGTTTGACGTGCTAAAGACACTTCAAGTCATGAACCCACAGCATCAGGGTGTGACATGGCTGCGACTTTCGAGTGCTGACCCTGAACAGGCAAGAACCATTGCTACTGAGAGTACTGAGTCATCATGGAAAAATCTACTCGACAAATGTGGCAAGGTTATCCGACCGGGAATCAAAGACGGTAAAACGGTGCGGATGCAAGTGTTGGCGCGTACTTATACCGTGACCAGTGCAGCGCAACGCATTGGTGTACGCCAAAACACACTCGAACGTGCCATTGAGGAAGATCGAATCGAAGCGTTTGAGGATCCCGAAGGTCGTCTACGCTTACCCGCAGATGCCGTTGAGGCAGCGTTTGATAATCCAGAGTACGCGGAACATATCACGGCTTACGAGCCGGTATCGAGCAACGATCTTGCGATTGTGCTGGATACGAGCTTCCCAAGTGTACGACGACGGTTACAGAAAATCGGTCTGCGACGTGGCGAACCGCATTGGGGTGACCTGCGCGGCGAAATGGATTTACCGGATACCTACCGCGAATTCCGCGCCATTTTGAAGGAAAAGACTGAAACTTTCAGAGAGCAACGTGAGCAAGAACGCGAATCAGAGGATAAGCGGCTTGAAGTCGAACGCAAAGAAGAACGTGAACGACGTAATTCACTGCGGGCGAAGTTGGTGGCGGCTTTCCCAACATGGCGGCATGATGGCAGATCAGAACAACGCATTATTTTGCATGTGGGGCCACCCAACAGCGGTAAGACTTACCAAGCCTTACAAGCGCTTAAGGAAGCGGGCAGCGGATGGTATTTGGCACCATTACGTCTTCTGGCATTCGAGATATTTGATCGACTCAACCAGCAAGGGGTTTTCTGCAACCTGCTGACTGGCGAAGAACATGTCCCAATTTTAGACGCGGGTATCACTGCGGCTACAGTCGAAATGTTTAATCCGCAACAAAGTGGGCGATGTGTGATCATTGATGAAGCGCAAATGCTGGCGGATGCGGATCGTGGTTGGGCTTGGACACGGGCGCTGATGGAATCTCGATCGGCTGATATTCACGTCATTGGGCCAGAAACCGTTCGCAGTTTGATCGTGCAGATGGCGACAGCAGCGGCTATTCCGCTAGAAATTATCGAGCATGAACGCCTAGCGCCAATACAGATTGCCGAACATAGTTGGCCTTTGCAAGACCTGCCACCACGCACAATATTGGTGGCATTCTCGCGGCAGTTGGTTCTTCATCTGAAGACCGAACTGGAGCGCATGAAGCGGACGGTGTCAGTGGTTTATGGCAACTTACCTCCAGAAGTACGACGCAAGCAAGCGGACCGGTTTGCAAACGGCGAGACCGAAATATGTATTGCTACTGACGCTGTGGGCATGGGCTTAAACTTGCCAGCAGATTATGTATGCTTCTACGAGATCGAGAAATATGACGGGCGAAATGTGCGCTTGCTGACAGCGGCAGAAGTCCAACAAATCGGCGGACGTGCGGGACGATATGGTCTTTCGACGGTTGGTGAGATTGGGGCAACCAGTAAACGAGATTTGAAGGTTATCCGCCAGTTATTTGCAGAGCAAGCAGATGTTCTCACTCACGCTCGTGTTGCGCCAACGGTCGAAGATCTCGAACTGATACCGGGTAGTCTTGCTAGCAAATTGACACAGTGGTCATCGTTAGGGTCGATACCCGACTCACTACGCTCAGCGATCCAAACGGCTGATATGAGCGAACGAATTGAACTCGCCAATATGTTGACAGACCGTGAAGTTACTTTGTTAGGATTAGAAGCAGCACTCAAAATCGTGAATGCTCCGACACGACAAAGTACGCGTGATTATTGGTATCAATGCGCGCGACATATTCTGACAGACAAGGCACTACCGCTGCCGCCTGTTGCGCCAAGCCAAATCACGAACACGATTGAACTGGAGAGCATCGAATACTGCGTGTCGTGCGCGGATATTTATTTGTGGTTGTCGCAGCGGCGCGAATTTGGCAGCTTCGCTCCTCATGGGGATGAAGTTCGTGAAATCCGAACGGGATGCTCTTTGCAAATCGATGGCGCGCTGCTAAGAAAAATCAATACGATGAAACGATGCTCACGATGCGGCGCTCCGCTTTCAATCCAGCACCGTTTCAATATATGCGACAACTGCTTTAGAGGACGAACGCCGATTAATCATTCAACCGCAGGCTGAAAGTCCAAGTACTCCATGCGAATAATGTCGGATAAGGAGATGCCTAGGATATCAAGCATCTCCTTAATCCGATCTGCTTTGTTCTCAGCGTCAGAGGCCGACCATGTACGACTCTTAATTTCGATGAAGGTCTGTGGCAAATCCGGCTTAAGGACGCGATCCATATTCACATAAAACAATACATCTTGATAATGAATGTGCCAGCGGTGACGATCTTTTTCAAGTTCCCGCTCTTCCTGCGGTTGGAAG
>JACDGI010000852.1 GCA_013821665.1 Anaerolineae bacterium | reverse complement strand
AACTCAGCGGCAAAAAGATACCCGCTAAAGCGATGGATGATCGTGCTTGTGTCGCTGCGGTAACGGCTTGCCTCGATGCGCTGCAAGGCATGACTCATCAGTGGGATGTGTATGCCACGGCCACCGTGCAGGAAGAAACAGGTTTGCTCGGTGCTGGCACCGCCGCCTTTTACATCAAACCCGATATTGCCATCGCCCTTGATGTGACCTTCGCGCCACAACCGGGAGTCGATGCGGAAAGCGCCTGTGAAATGGGTGCTGGGCCGGGCTTAGGTATCGGCCCCAACTTCCACCCCAAGCTGATCGAGAAGATCAAAGAAACCGCGCGTATTCACGAAATCAAAATACAGGACGACGTAATCCCCGGTGCCAGCGGCACGGACGCGTGGGCTATTCAAGTGGCACAGGATGGTATCCCAACCTTGCTGCTGGAAATCCCGCTGCGTAATATGCACTCGCCCGTGGAAACCATTGACCTGCGTGATGTGGAACGTGCTGGACGTTTAATGGCGCACTTCATCGCTGGCTTGGATGCTGATTTTATGCAGACGATAAAGTGGGATGGGATCTAAAGCGAAGTGAGTATGCTGCGGTTAGGATTAATCGGTATCGCTTTTGTGATAGCAATCGGATTTTCTTCTGCATCTGTTGTTGCAGGAGAAACAATGCTAACCATTAATCCTGCTGACGTTTTGATTGCACCAGCAAAACTTGTTAATCGTCTGCCTATTTTGGAGGCGGATGACGCAAATCGAGTGTTCAATTATTTTGACGCACAGACTATAAGCTGGGTTAAATTTGCGTATCCAGATGGACTTGATTCCGAGGAAAATTATACGATATCGCGCTCCGACGGAACTTTTCTAATTAGTTCTGATGGTTTTTGCGTGATGTGCGCGGCTGATCCTCTTAAATCATGGGTATTCGAACCTTCGGTTGGTAAGTTTAAGCACCCCGAAATGGCCTGTGGACGTTTTAAAGATTTGCCAAATGAGGGTTACTGGACAGTAATAGATGATAAATCCGCTGGAATAAGTCGATTGTGTTCTACAGAAACGGGTGAAGTTACAGCGCCTATTCCGTCTTCGAATGGCAGTTGTTCATTTGATGTAGACAAACCTGCTGTTGTTTCGCCCAATAAACAATGGATTTTGGTCTTTTGTGGCGATACTGATTTTGCCGCCTACAGTTACGAAATAGCGACGAAGACCTTCCGATATTTGGGGAGTAGCAAAAATGGAGTGAGCGTCTACGTAGAAGTTGTAAAATGGTTGGATGAAGATAATGCGATCATTTATGCTTATCCCCCTTGGAATCCACCGTCCAATACATATTACGTTGTGAATGTTTCAAAGCTTGGTGATTTAGAAGAAGCTGCTAGTGACTTGTATATAGCGCCATTTTATTATGATGACCCACCACATTTGGAATGGATGCCATGTGAGTTCGGGAATTGTGGTCGGAAAGGCAATGAAAACCACTATGGTTTAGAGCGATATGATTTTAAAACGCGAACACATATTCAATATCCCTATTTAGATCGTATATGGGGTGTTGGTTCAGTTATTCCTGATGGAAGCGGTGATCGGTTGTATCGTTCTCTAAATTACGATAACCGCTTGGATATGTGGACTGCTCCGTCAGCGACACTCATACGCTATAACTATGAGACAAAGCAGGTAATAGATTTATATACAGGTGAAATTGAGTGGTTTAATAGCTTTTCACCCGATGGAAGATACGTTGTATTGTTTATAGGGCATAACAAAACAGTTGCTGCCAACGCATTGCTTTATGAAAATCAAGCCAACTATAAGCCAGATGGGCAATCTACAATTCAGGTTTTTGATTTACAAACCCAAAAAGTTGTTTATACGGCTGTGGGAGAGTCTTGGGATACCTCCGAATTTGCTCCAATTGGAGTTCAATGGATCACGGCAAATCAACTTTTGATATTTCAAGATGGCAAGTATGATGATTTAGTTGTTACCTTTGGCAATCAAATAACTGAAAAACCAATTGATCTTACAGCCTTTAATGATTCCCCGGATCGCCAACGCCTAATAGTTAAAGATCAAAATGGAAATCTTGCAGTTTATGAGGTGGCTAGCGGAAACACAATTCCGATCATTTCTCGCGAAAGTTTGGAGAAGTATTCAATGGTCATTCACTGGAACTCAAATACGGATTTTGATTTAAGAATTAGCAATAAAGATCACGAAGATATTCAATTTGCATCGTGGCGTGTGGAAGTACCATAAAACTTGAAGGATTTATCTGTTAACGCGACTAGAAATAGTCGTTCAGGTCGTGTCATCAAAGGCCACACACGCAGTTATGACAACCCCATGCAGGTGAAGCAGGGCGAAGTTATGCGTGTGACCAAGCGTGAATTGTGGAATGATCGCTATCCTTGGGTGTGGTGTGTGACAGCATCCGTCAAAGAAGGTTGGATGCCAGAGTCGTTTGTCGAGGTCAAGGGTGAGCAGGGGATGGCCTTGCGCGACTATAACGCCATCGAGCTTACCGTTGCCATCGGTGACACCCTGACCATTATTGATGAGGCCAGTGGTTGGTATTGGGTACAATCGGCTCGCCGTGAGTATGGATGGGTTCCATTGGAGTGTGTCGCTGTTGATCTGATGTAAAACAGTCTGACTTTAAAAAAATATGTTGTGCGAAGCGTTTCAATAGCTCAGGATGAACACATGATTTTACAAGAACTTTCCGAAGCAATCGGTGTCTCTGGTAATGAAGATGATGTCCGCGCTATTATCCTCAAGGCCATAGACGGCCACGCCACCGACATCACGATTGACCCGATGGGCAACGTGACCGCCATCAAAAAAGGCACAGGTAAAAATCGTCCGCGCGTCATGTTGGATGCCCACATGGACGAAATTGGTTTTATGGTGACGGGAATCGGCAGCGATGGTCTTATAAAATTTACGAATGTCGGTGGCATTGACGAACGTATGCTGCCCGCGCTGCGTGTCAAAATTGGTAATGATCGTGTGCCGGGAGTCGTGATCTGGACACCCATTCACAAGTCGGGCGGCAACAACACACCCGTCAAGCTGTCTGATCTCCGCATCGACATCGGTGGCAGCACCAAGGACGAAGTCGGTGGCAAAGTGAAGGTCGGTGATCGTATCGCCTTCGACAGCCGCTACATGGAAATTGGCGCGAAGATGTTACGC
>JACDGI010000851.1 GCA_013821665.1 Anaerolineae bacterium | reverse complement strand
AAGGTAACTCACGTGATACGGTTATAAAACCGACACAGCGGGAAGCCATCGAACGCGCTAGGGAAATTGCTATTAATAATGGATCAGAAGTCTTGGTTCATAGAGAAAATGGCAAAATCCGTGAAAGGAACAGCTACGGTAATGATCCATATCCGCCCAAGGGTTAGTGATCAAAACTCGTAGCTGTTTCTTATTTCCACATTAAGTGGAGAAGCAGACCAGAGGGATAAAACTTAGGAGGTAGCACTCCTAAACCCTCTGGTCACTTAAGCAGAATTTGAATATAACACGATTAACTTGCACCAAGCAATCAATTGGTTAGGATCTGATGTCCTTTCATATAGCGCCTGTCTCAGTGACGGGCGCTATATTTTCCAGTCCTCTAGTTGTATACTAATCCTCCTTAATAAACAGTTATGCGGGACAAAGCACGATATGTTCAATGAGTTTGGCAACAGCGGTGGGGATGACTCTGATTTCTGGCAAGAGCCGGATTTTTTGCTGGCTGATCTGGTATCGGGGTTCGTCAACAAGGGCGGGATGGAATTGGGCATTACCCTGTTCGTCAAAGGGTTGGTGCTGACCGGTACCCTGACCAGCGAGCAGGAATACTTGAAGGCCATTAGTGGGATGTTTGCCGCACAGGCCAAAAAATCGCTGGTGAATCCTTCTAAACAGGAAATCAAAAACACGGAAGAAGTATTCGACTTCACCGGTTTAGCCGAAGATGTTGATCTGACCGAGCTTTACGGGGAACGTGAATCGGAGTTTGAGGACGAACTGGATGATGTACCGGAAGCGAAAGTTGATGGCATCGATCCCGATGGGCTTGATGAAGAAGACGAAGATGACCGTACCATGCCCAACATCCGTTATCTGCATCTCAAAGATCCGGTGATTATTCAGCCGCAACCAGCAGTGAGCTTCACCCATACGCAAGTGTCGATTTTGCGTGTCAAGCTGACAACGGTGGATGGTTGGATGGTGGGTAAGGTCACAGTCGATGATGATCTGACTGATTTTCCGCCGCCTCCACCCAATGAGATCCGGCATTAGGAAGCAAGTCGTTAGTCTATAGAAAAGAGCGTAGTCGTGTGGCTGCGCTCTTTTTGTTGGCAATTGGCTGTTAGCGGTTCGCTTTTAGCCCATACAAAATACAAAATGAAGCAGGTTAAAGCAATTGACGTAGTTCTTGGGTGAGGGTTTCGGCAAGTTCAGGGCGACCATCGAAGCGGGCAGGTGTATTTTGGAAAAGTGCGATACGCCACTGGTTATCCGCAAAATTGGCGACCAGCGATTGAATGGCGTTGCGTTCTGGATTAAGTTCGGTTTTGCCCGGTGGAATCATGCCCACGACTGCCCGTAACATGGCTACTTGCGGTGAGAGAAAGCGGATTTCGCGGACAATCGCCACATAAGCGGCGGTTTTGTGGTTGGTAAAAATGCCGCTGAGAGTCATCTCGATTTCAGCGAGGCCGTTCATAATGCTGCCATCATAGCCGACGCTGCTACCATTTTCGGCGAAGGTCGCAGCGAAGGCGTGGGCATCCTGATTATTCCATGCTTCCAAAAGCTGCCGATAGAGAGCGTAAATCGGAAACTCAGGTGCGCTTGAGGGCGTTTGAGGCGAGACAGTTTGTGGAGTCATCTATAATCCTTTGCAATAGGAGCGGATATAGCAATCACTTATGTATCCAAGCCTAGAACAAAATTCCTGATTGTCAAGTTGGCGCTGGATAAGTAAGGTAATGGTTCGGATCGATCACGAGAATTGAATGAGGTAGCTTATTGAAGTCACTATGGAAGTCCGTCCGCAAGGTGCGGATTAAACGATTGCTTCTGCTGGTTGTAGTCTTGTGGTTGTGGGTGATGTTTGTGCTGGCGATTGTAATTGATGCCTATGGGCGTATTGATCGGGCACGACCTGCCGATGTGATTGTGGTGCTGGGGGCAGGGTTGCGAGCCAATAATCAGCCGGGGCCAGCATTGACACGGCGTGCAGCTCACGCAGCGCTTTTATGGCAACAAGGTTATGCACCGGTCGTGATTTGCTCTGGAGGCAATCCCGGCAGTCGGGCACGAAGTGAGGCAGCGGCCTGTGCTGAACTGCTTCAAGCGGATGGCGTGCCAACATCAGCGATTGTGCAAGAAGAACAAAGCCGCAGCACCGAAGAGAATGCACTATACACCCGTAGTCTGATGCTGGAAAAGGGCTGGCAGACAGCAATTGTGGTCAGCGATGGTTATCATCTTTTTCGGGCACGACGACTGTTTGTGAACGAGGGGATTTCAGCCTACATGAGTCCGGCAGATGTTCAACCCGCTACGAATGAGTACATCGTTTTCCTGCTGCGTGAAGTGGCAGCGTTCAATTGGCAATTGGTTAAAGAAGCACTAAATTTGCCGGTGACTTATGTGCAGGGGATTTAGATTTGTATGTAAAGCCAACTTAGCGTTAGATGGTCTGTAACGTTGGTTGAGCGTAGGGTAGACGGATTACAGATCGTATATCGTCTTACGGCCTTTCGCATATAATCAAATTAGAGCTGCCCCATATGAAATGGTGTGGTTTATCACTGTTTTTTAAGATGAATACGAACTACGTGTTCTTATAAGCACAACCAACTGCGTAGCTTTTGATGATGCAGGGGAGAGGGCATTATGCGCCGATTTGGATTATGGATCGCAATAGGCTTGCTCATCAGTATGAGCGCCTCGACGATACTCGCACGGCAAACGCAAACGCCAACCGGTGCTGCGCTGCATGTGGCTAGTTCATCTCCGGCAACGGGACAAGAACTGGGAAAACAATCGCCTATCACTTTGTCATTCAACCAGCCCGTAAATTGTGACACCGCAACAGCCGCTTTCAGCATCACACCGAGCGTGACCGGGGATGTGACCTGCGACGAAGCTCAGTCCACTATAACGTTTACACCATCGGCTGATTATGCGCATGGAACCGCTTATACGGTGTCGGTCAGCACTGCCTTACAAGCCAAAGCGGGTGGAGCGCTGGTCGAAGCTTTTACACTACAACTGAACGGACAGGGTTATCTGGCAGTGACGGATGTGCTGCCTAAAGATGGCAGTACGGATATTGCCACGGATGCCGCCATCACTGTGATTTTTAACCGTCCGGTGGTGCCGCTGATGACAGCCGAGGAAAATGCGAAACTCCCCAGCCCGATCACGATTGCAC
>JACDGI010000105.1 GCA_013821665.1 Anaerolineae bacterium | reverse complement strand
GGTGCTGACTGCTTTTGCCTCATCCGTAGCTACCTCTCAACCGCTCGTAAACAGGGTGTCAACATGCTTGATGCCCTTTCTGCTGCCCTTCATGCTGCTCCTTTTCTCCCTACCTGAGTAGTTACGGTAATACTGCAAATTCCGCAGTAATTGCCGCATTTACTGCATCAAAACCATATCCATAAATCACATTAAATATTGATTTGCCCCAAAAGCCAGCTTAATGAGTCATTTGTGCGATCTAACTCGGATCGCACAGGTTTGAACTTTCCCTACCGCATTCCATTTTTTTGCGCGATAATAACACTGAGTTTTGTTATCGCAGACCAATACCCGACCACATAGCGTGCATGATAAAGGAGGTGTCCCCGTGAAGGAGACTCGATTACTGCTCCTATCGCGGCTGATTCCTCGTTTGGGTCGAATAGCTTAGCCTACCTGTTGCCAATCTTTACCTATCCGCATCCCAGACGATAACCTGATGGAGAATCTTATGTTTAAGGCAGTCAATGCCAAAGTTGATATCCAAAAGCTAGAGCGTGACCAGCAAACGTTCTGGCACGAGCGAAATGTCTTCCAGCGCACCATGAAGGAGCGCGAAGGCGGTCCCGAGTATGTATTCTATGAAGGCCCACCCACTGCCAACGGCAGACCCGGTAGCCATCACGTTTTGGCGCGCGCCTTCAAAGACATGTTCCCGCGCTACAAAGTGATGCGCGGCTATCATTGCCTGCGCTACGGTGGCTGGGACACGCACGGCTTGCCCGTTGAAATCGAAGTGCAGAAAGAACTGGGTATTAAGTTCAAGCACGAAGTCGAAGAATACGGTGTTGCCGAATTCAACAAGAAATGCCGCGATAGTGTGCTGCGTTACCTGACCGATTGGGAAAAGCTGACCGACCGCATCGGCTTTTGGGTCGATCTGGATAACGCTTACATCACTTTCAGCAACGATTACATCCAGAGCGTATGGTGGATTCTCAAGCAGTTCTGGGAAAAGTCGCTCCTGTATCAAGGTTATAAGGTCGTCCCATTCTGTCCCGAATGTGGAACGCCCTTGAGCAGTGCTGAAGTCGCACTCGGCTACGAAACGGTTGAAGATCCCAGCGTCTTTGTTCGCTTCCCGATGAAAGACAAGCCCGGTGTCTACTTCCTTGTCTGGACGACCACCCCTTGGACGCTTCCCGCCAATGTCGCCCTCGCAGTCGGTGAGAATATCGACTATGTACAGGTCGAAGGTCCCGCGCAGGATGGCGATGGTAAAGAAAACCTGATCCTTGCGGCGAACTTGTTGGAAAAAGTTCTCAAGCAGCCGGAACGGTACAAAATCGTCAAGCGCTTCAAGGGCAAGGAACTGCTCAACCAGCATTACAACCCGCTCTACACCTTTATGCCTGTCGAGCAAGATTATGCCTATGTGGTTGCCGGTGATTTTGTCAGCACCGAAGAGGGTACTGGTATCGTCCATATCGCTCCTGCTTTCGGTGAGGACGACTTGGCCGTTGGACAGAAGTATAAGCTGCCAATCCTGCGCACCGTTGCAGCCGATGGTAAACTCATCGATCAAGTAACCAAATTTCGCGGCATGTGGTTCAAGGATGCTGATCCCGAAATCACCAATGATTTACGCGAACGCGGCTTGATGTACAAATCAGGTAAGCATGAGCATACCTATCCCTTCTGCTGGCGTAGCGGTACACCCTTGATGTATTACGCCCGCGAAACGTGGTTCATCCGCACCACTGAATACCGCGATCAATTGGTTGAACTTAACCAGACCATCAATTGGGTTCCCGACCATATCAAGGACGGACGCTTCGGCAATTGGCTCGATGGTGTCAAAGATTGGGCACTCGGACGCGAACGTTTCTGGGGTACACCGCTGCCCATCTGGGTTGATGACACAACCAAAGAGATGATCTGCGTTGCGAGTGTCGAAGAACTCTCGCAATATACTGGCCGTGATCTAAGCGAGTTGGATTTGCATCGTCCGTATGTGGATGAAATCACCTTCCCCAATCCCAATGGGAAGGGCGGTACCATGCGCCGTGTGCCTGAACTCATCGACGTTTGGTTCGACAGCGGTTCAATGCCCATCGCGCAGTGGGGATATCCACGTAAAAATAAGGAAATGTTCGATACGCATTTCCCTGCGGATTATATCTGTGAAGCTGTTGACCAGACACGCGGTTGGTTCTACAGTCTGCACGCCATCAGCACCATGTTGTTTGATAGTGTGGCTTATAAGAACGTCATCTGTCTAGGTCATATCTTGGACGAAGAAGGCAAAAAGATGTCCAAAAGCAAGGGCAACATCGTTGACCCTTGGGATGTGCTGAACAAACATGGCGCAGATGCCTTCCGCTGGTATTTGTATACCTCTAGCCCGCCCGGTGATCCGCGCCGATTCTCGGTGGACTTGGTAGGGGAAGTTGTCAACAAATTCTGGAGTACGCTCTGGAACACATATAGCTTCTTTGTGACTTACGCCAACTTGGACAAATGGTCACCGTTGGACAAGCAGCCAGCCGTTAAAGATCGTGATCCATTGGATCAATGGGTTTTGGCTGAGCTTCATCTACTCGTCAAAGAAGTCACCGAAGCCTACGAAACCTATAACGTCACCGATGCCACCCGTCCGGTTCAGGCTTTTGTGGAGCGCCTCAGCAATTGGTATGTACGTCTCAGCCGCCGCCGCTTTTGGAAAAGCGAAAGTGATGCTGACAAACAAGGTGCATATGCCACGCTTTATGAATGCTTGACGACGCTTTCCAAGTTGATCGCGCCAGCCATGCCCTTCATGAGCGAATCGCTTTATCGTAACTTGGTCGCCGGTGTTGACCCGTCTGCGCCGGATAGCGTACATTTGGCTACATGGCCGGAGTACGATCCTGCGCTCATCAACATGGAAACCATCAACGACATGAACACCGCTGAGCGGTTGGTCAGTCTCGGACGTGCTGCTCGTGAGACAGCCAATCTCAAAGTGCGCCAGCCCTTAGCCAGCGCTCAATTTGTCACCCGCGAAGCCAAAGAAGCCTCAGCCATCAAACACTTGATGCCGCTGATCAAGAGCGAATTGTATGTCAAGCAGGTCGTCATCTTGGAAGGCGCGGCGGATGTCATCGCCTACGTTCTTAATCCACTGCCAAGCGCTTTGGGCAAGAAGTTTGGCAAGGACTTCCCGCTGGTGCAAAAGCTTTTACGCGAAGGCACTCAAGCCGACGTGACTCGCTGGGCAAAGGCCTTTCTCAATAATGAAAACGTCACCGTTGAAGCTGATGGACGCACCTTTGAAGTCACGCCGCAAGAAGTCGAAGTCAAGCAAAAGTCGGCTGAAGGCTTTGCCATCGCCGAAGAAAACGGCTACCTTGCTGCTCTCGACACCCGCTTGAGTGAAGAACTCATCTTGGAAGGGCTGGCTCGCGAAGTCGTGCGTCGTGTACAAACCTTGCGTAAGGAAGCTGACTTCAACATCGACGACAAGATTGTTGTGCGCTATGTCGCCAGCGAACGTCTCAACAAGGCTATCGACTCCTTTGCGGAGTACATCCGTACCGAAACCTTGAGTGATCAGCTCGAAGCCAAACAGCCGTCTGATGGCTTCTTCAGTAAAGACGACTCGTTTGACGGCGAAAGCCTCTCGCTCGGTGTCAAACGAACCAAGTCATAACTTGTTATTCCACGTATTTTGTAGGGGCGCAACATGTTGCGCCCTTTTATTTGACTGAAAACGCTGCGTCCTCTAGTGTCTACTATGAAAAACACTCTGTATTGAACTTGGCATTCTCTGCGTCTTGGCGGTTTAATTGATTTTATCTTTAAACTTGCGGCTTCTGACTTGAAACTTGTTTGTTGTTCTTGTCCAATTGGGCATACTGAATAAACGAATCTAGGTTAAATTGACGTTGTTTAATTCATGCGTGATGCTGTATATTTTGGTTGTTATCACTAAATCGCATCTACTCGGATTGTCGAAATTGCTAATTCGATTGAATATTTTCATTCAATCTTTCTAGAAAGCTGCCAACATGACTGAAAACAACACAACAACTCTACAAGCTTTATTGCAGTTTGCACTACCGCTTGGCACGACCTTAGCCGCTGGCTCAGCCGATATAAGCATTAACTGGTCAGTCACTGTCCGTGCCCAACCCCCCGCTTTCCCTGATGTTTACGGCGGTGAATTGGCTTTGGTCTCAATGGATGTTCTTCGTAGCTATAACAGCCGTCTGACTTTAGGTGAAGTTGTACAAAGTTTGGCACAGGTTGGGGTCAGTGCCATCGCCGCTATAGATGATGTGACTGATATTGCTATTGCCGCAGCCAATGATTGCGGAGTAGGCTTGTTAGCACTTCCAGACGATAGCAACCTGACTCGCATCGAACGCTCTGTGAACACCCTCATTGCCAACTACACCGCCCAACTCAACCAGCGCGCGATGGAAATTCAGCGTCAGCTCAGCCGCTTGGCCGCCGAAAATCGTGACCTTAACAGCCTCTTGCAGATTGTCGCCCGCGCCACCGCTCGTCCCGTTGTCGTCCACGATGATGCCGGTGTCCTCATGGCACAGGTTTATCCCAATGTTTCTCGTCGAGGTGGCGGAACAGGCCGCGCCATTCTCCAGAGTCTGCCATACGGAGCCTTCCAAAATTGGTTGGAGCGCGAAGCCCCCGAAGGTGAAGGCGCGATTGTCTCTAGCCCCTTGGGTTTTACCACCGTTTTGAAGGTCGAAAAACGTGTAGCGGGCTATCTCTCCATTGTGGACAAACAAACCCCACTCGACGAATTTGATCGTCTGGTGATGACCTATGGTGCGGATGTTTGTGCTATCGAACTCGCCAAAAATCGCGCCATTGCTTTTGCCGTTGAACAGGCACGCGGTGACTGGGTTCAGATGTGGCTCAGCGGAACACCAGCCGATGACGATTTGCTCACGACCCGCGCTCAGCAGTCCGGCTTTGACATCAGTTCCTCGTTTGTTGTATCGGTTTTCCGTGCTTCCACTAAATCCGGCGCACCCTTGCCCCTCGAATCGCTCATCTCATTGGTACGTGACGATATGATTCGCCGTCAGATTAATGGTGCGGTAGGGCAGTACGTCGATGTCATAGTTGCCCTCTATCCGCTTGAAAATGCCGCGCAGCCCCAGCGTGCCCGTCGCTTGGTGGATGAAGTTCGTGAACAGTTGGCTTCTCGCACACCTAGTGGCCTCGTTGGTGCGGGTATCAGCCGCCCCGCGTTGGGACTCGCCACCCTGCGTGATGCCTACCGCGAGGCCAAAGATGCGGTCAGCATCGCCAATGAATTGGGCGACCGCGAACAGGCCACCTTTTACGGTGATCTCAAACTCTTTCAGTTGTTACTCGCCCTCAAAGAGCGTAACCTTGACCAGATGCGCCGCTTTCATAAGGAAACACTTGGGCAACTCGTGGAACATGACGAACGTAAGCAGGGTGATTTGCTGCGTACCCTCAACGGTTTCTTCGAGGCTAACGGCAACTTAGCTAAAGCGGCCTCTGATTTGGATGTGCATCGCAACACGCTTGTTTATCGTTTAGAGCGCATTGCCGAACTCACCGATATGAATCTCGATGATCCTGATAACCGCCTGATCTTGCATCTCGCTCTTAAAATCCAACGCGTTCTCGCCACCCTCTCCGGTGGTTAATGCTTCTATGGTGACACATAGGGCGATCAATTCAGTCGCCCTGAGAGCCTAAAGTTTGAATATTCGAACGCTCAAATACGAAAATTTGTGCTATGATATGCTTGGTAATGGTTGCGTAGTAAGTGATAATATGACAGACATGACTAAGTTCTTTTACATGTTAAAGTGGTAATCAATGGTTAATACCTTTACCACTTAAGACGTGAATTTGCGTAGGGACGGCATACATGCCGTCCGTCAGCCACTTACTGCTTACCGTATGTCTACTGCCACACATTTGTCTTTGCCATCTTGCACCTGTTCTGAAAAACACTCTGTATTGAACTTGGCGTTCTTGGCGGTTCAATTCTGTTTTTTTGTTTTCGGGTGTGATCGTCTTTCATAGGGACTTTGCGGTTAATTTTGCATTTGTCTTTGCACGTTCGGCGGCATCCTCGCTTACATCCGCCATGCACAAATGGCACAAAATGCAGCGGCGGATACACGCGAGCCATCCGCTGCACTGGCGGCACCAGCCGAGCCATCCGCCATGCAAAAGTGCCAATTCGGCGGATTGCTCCCGTACTCCCGCCTGCCATTTCGGCGGAATATCTGCACAAATTGCAATTTCCGCATTTTTGTATAGAGCTAAAAGTTAACCGCTAATATCTACTTCACCACCATCAACCACACGATGCCCACTGCCATCGTCAAAATTGTAATCGGTATACCCGCCTTCAAATACGCCGTGAAACTCAGCTTAACATTACGCGCAGCCGCCACCTCTGCCACAATCAACGTTGCCGCTGAGCCGAGCAGTGTAAAATTGCCCGCCAGCGTCGAAGACATCGCCAATGTTAACCATGCCTGCTGCGCGTTTGGCAGAGTCCCGTTTTCGGGTCTTAACAACAACACCGCTGGTACATTCGACACCACATTACTGAGTACAGCCGTCGATAGACTTAACGCCGGTATACCACCGTGTATCAGTGGAGAAGCCACGACAAAAAGTTGCTTACTCAGTCCAGTCACTTCAATCGCGCCTGTAACGATGAACAACCCCCCGAAGAATGCCAGCAGTTCACAATCAATCGCCAGTAACTTGGATGGTCGCAGCCGTGAAACCAACAATAACCCCGCCGCCACACATGCCGATGAAACAATCGGCAAACCAGCCAAAAACGCGATCATCAACCCGCCCACCACCAATAGCGTCCGGTTCAGCAGGGGAGGGTAAGTGGTTGTTTTAGTCGATAGTTCTATCGTTGGCTTATCTTCAAACTTCTGCTTGAATTCCTTTGGATAAAACAGCACGATTATCCCCCAGCAGATCACTAAACCGATCACCGCCACCGGCCCTAAATGCGCCAAAAAGGTCAGAAATGGAATCCCGCTGGCTTGCCCAATAATCAAGTTTTGTGGATTACCCGTAATCGTCGCGGTTGATCCGACGTTAGCTGCCGTCGCCAACCCCACTAGATACGGAATTGGGTCGCGTTTCAGTCGGATGCACAACTCAATCACCAATGGCGTGAACAAGATGCACACCGGATCGTTCAAGAATATCGCCGATAACACACCCGCCGCAATAATCACCAGCGCCAGCAAAATGCGTGGCCCCTTCGCCAGCCTTAGCACGCCATCCGTCACCACATTGAAGAAACCAGCCATCCGCAAGTTGGCGTTAATGACCATCATTGCTGCCAGCAACAGGATCGTTCCAATATCAAGTGCAGCGTAAGCTTGATTCTCATTAATGGAACCAATCGCGATGAGGATGGCCGCACCCACCAGCGCAATCGTCGCTCGGTTCATCCTCAGCCACGGCACACGCCCAATTGCGACACCGGCATAAGTCAAAAGCACAATTACAGCGGTAATAATCATCAATGGCTGCATAGTTTTCTCACAATCGATAATGTGGGTTTCAACGTGCGGTTTATTCTAATAACCCCAAATCACTAGCGAAACCCCAATAAAAAAAGAGCGAATCTGTTTCGCTCTTTATCTGATAATTTTCAAACTCAAAAACGCATTTTCGTAGGGGAGGACCTATGTGTCCTCCCGCACTCATGTGGCACTTAGTTCTTACGCATCGGAGGCGCAATCTTGACGAAGTGATCTTGTGGTCGCGCCACCAAACTATAGAGGTGCTGCGCGGTTTCGGGTTGATTGTTGACTTCCAAGGTCTGAATATACATATTCAGTAGTTCGCGCACATCAGCCAATCCACGGTCATCCAACGGGAAAATATCGACCGTCGCACCTTCAGCAATACGTCGGCGAATGGCCTCAACCGTCAAGTTCATTTCCGGTTGGATGCGTTGGTAAATTACGCCACCCGACATACCGGCGCACATCCACGGGCCGGGATCGCCTAGTATAATCACGCGTCCCGAAGTCATATATTCACAAGCATAACCCTTGATGTTGGCGCGTGCCGCCAGACCACCCAGTTCGTCACGAAGTGGGCGCACAACCTCACCACCGAAAATCACATCTGCCCCGCTCAAACGGATGCAAGCCCGTGTGTCCGCATTCCCTTGAATGATGAAACGACCACCTTGCGCTCCGTAAGCGAAGCTCTTGCCGACCGACCCGTCCAACCGTTGGCCGTTATGGTTCAACCCCTTCAAGATCGTCACGATTCCACCACGAGCACACTTCGCTACACCGTCTTGCGCCCCGCCTTCAACCATCACTTCCAGTGGTGCATCGAGGAATGCCGCCAGACCGTTACCGGGGATAGCCGAGTTGCTGAAGTTCAAATGGACTGCCGTAATCAGGTCAGCGTTCGGGAAGTCACCGCGCTTAATCGCACCGTTCAAGTGCGTACCCAGTGCGCGATCCATCGCCATCACCTGTTCGTCGTCATAGGTCAATTCACGTTCGCCGTATTCCACCTGCTCGGCAATGGTGGCCGTGATTTGCTTGGTCAGTGTGTTACGGGGGCGAACCAAGCGTACACCAACCCCTTGTTGCAGGGCCTTCTTCTTATTTTGCGGGGCGCGTTTAGTCAATGGGCTGAGGTCAATGCGGTCGTGCATCGCGATTTGTTCCAATAGATCAGCACGTCCGACCACATCCTGTGTACGGGTGAAACCAAGTTTCGCCGTCCACTTGCGGATGTCGTCCGCCAGCATATAGAACACGTTGCAGATACCTTCCACCGATGCCTCGAAATCACGCGGGTCAAAGTGCTTAATGCCCTTGAGTAAGGCTTCTTCCTTCGTCTTAATGTGCGTGGTGATGCCCACATGGCATGTACCTTCTTGACACTTCCTGCAAACTGTACAGCCCATCGCGACCATCGCCAATGTGCCAAAGCCCACCCTGTTCGCACCGAGGCACATCATCTTCAACACGTCGCGACCGCTCTTCATACCGCCGTCGCACCACAATTCTACATCATCGCGCAGACCGCTTTCGTTCAACGCACGATGGGCTAACCATACGCCGATTTCCGCCGGTAAACCGACATGTCGTAAGGAGTGCGCTCGTGCTGCACCGGTACCACCATCATATCCGGTGATGTTGATGATGTCCGCGCCAGCCTTCGCTACACCGACTGCGATCACGCCCACACCGGGTACAACCGGAATTTTGACCGATACTTTAGCATTCGGATTGGCAGTCTTGAGTTCATCAATCAATTGCGCCAGATCTTCAATTGAGTACAAATCATGGTTGTTGCTTGGTGAAATCAGGTCAACACCCGGAGTTGTATGCCGTGCTGCTGCTACCTGTTCAGTAACCTTATAGCCCGGTAATTGACCACCCTCACCCGGTTTTGCGCCTTGTCCGATCTTGATTTCGAGGTAATTACACGAGTTCAAAAACTCGATATTCACGCCGAAACGTGCCGAAGCGATTTGGTTGCCCCGGTTGCGCGGGTAACGACCCATCACGTCGGGCAGTTCGCCACCTTCACCGTTCACACAGATGATGTTCAACCGGTAAGCCGCTTCACCGTAAGCCTTATAAGCCAGTTCACCTTGTGAACCGAACGACATAGCCCCGATAATCACCGGCATCGTATGGTCTTTAAAGGTGATGTCCACACTGTCAGGGTCGATAACTTCCTCGACATCTTCAGTTTTCAGTCCCATAATGTGCCGCAGAGCAACCGGAATTTCGGCCTCAAGCTCGAACATCTCTTTGGTGTAGTCTTCCAGCGACAGTTCACCAATTGCAATGTCTTCGATCTTTTTCCACATCTTGGGGTAAATCCGGTCGGCATTCGCCAGCTTACCGGTTTTTTCACCACGAAGTTCAGATGCACGTTCCTCTGCGTCGGACTTCATATCACTCCACGTCAGGCCGCGTGCCTCTGACCCGAAGTAATTAGGAGTTCCGAAATACGGTGTGACGTTAATCGCCAGCCCAATCGAGCTAAACGAATGGCCGTAACCGCGCAACTCATGGCATCCAATTGTCGAGATAGCTTTCTCAATACCACCGTTCAGCACTTTGACCAATCCAACCAACTGCTTGATACGGTTTTCAGGTGTCAATTGTTCTTTGGATGGCTTCGGTGCCAGTCCCAAGGCAACTGCATACATCGCATAAGGCACAATACCATTTGCACCTAAAGCGATGCATATCGCTAAGTCGTGCAGGTCGCGCAGCGCACCCGAGCGCACAACCAGACCTGCTTGCCGCCGCAGGTTAGGCATGTGTGGCGCATTTCGCAGGGCTTGGTCAAATGCCGATGTCAAGAGCAGGGGATCAATCCACAGCTTTTCACCACTGTAGACTTCGCTGTCGTCAATGACGATGCACACCGCGCCGTTCAAAACAGCTTCGACGGCTGCCTGTTGCAGACGGTCAACCGCTTCTTGAATATTCTCATCCATTGCGGCTGCGCTTGAGAAAACCACCAATCGGTCACCAAAGGTTTCAAATAGATCTTCGATGAGCATTGTGCCGGTTTTTTCAGCCGCTTCCCGGATTTCGTCGGCAGCACCCAAGTCTGTATAACCACCCAACAGCAGTGGCGTTCCCAACTGAATAAGTGAAGCATTCGGATCAACGACCGCTCCCACTTCTGGACGTGTACCGATCAGCGTCCTGACCGAGAATTGTGCTTTTTCACGCTCACGGTCAATCGCCGGATTGGTCACGACAGCGACCGTTTCCTTGAAGTAATCGGCGATGTTCACGCGTGTTTGACTTAGAGCAGCCAATGGGCCATCCCAACCCAGTGACCCGATTTGTTCTTTATGAGACTCAGCAATCGTCTCCATAAAATTGACGTGATAGCGTTCCCAGCCCAATGCAGCCATTGTGTTCGCATTCACCGGAGTCTTGCGCTGTGTCCAGGGGATCGCTTGCAAGGTTCGGACAGGTGCTTGAGCAATTTGCCTTGCTTCGGCGACCGCCACGGCTGGTGAGGCGGTTGCCACGCGCAATCCACCATTACCATTCGTGTAGCTCTCATCAATTGACGGGAATGGCGATCCAGTCGAAGGGAAATCGCTCATTGTCCATAATCCCGTACCGCCGTCGGATTGGCGTAAAGTACGTTCACGTTGGCGATTAAGGACATGCCGTTGGATTGCCGGATAATCATAGACATCCAACCCTTGTCCGGCCTTCAGCTTAAGGGCGATTTTCTCACCGGGAGCCAATGGCTTGGGTTCGGATGACATCATATCCAGCGCATACACGCCGCGCTCAGATGTGGCGAAGAATTCTTTTTCCGTTTCACCGAACCATAACGGGCGCAGTCCCAGCGCATCGACGCTGAAAACGCACACGTCGCCTAAGCGTCCGGCAACTGCCGCTGGTCCTTGTGCGAACGGCCCAAACGACTTGCGGATTTGCTCGTACATATCGTGAATTTCTGGTTGATTTTGGATCAGATCATGTTTGTGCGGCGGGAAGACGTACTCCATCGCCTCAATCAGATCCATATCGTATTCCATGCACAGCGCTTGCAAAGCACGATCTACATCTTGCGAGTCAGAGTTGTTCGGGTCAAGTGGAATACCAATCATTCCTGCTTCAATGCGGAAGCGTGAGATCGTATTGAACTCGCCGTTATGTCCCATTACCCCGAAGGGTTGCACGCGCTCGAAGTTAGAATTGGTATTGGTCGAATAACGCGCGTGACCCAATGTGACGGTTGACGCGTAATCAGGATCACGCAATTCAGGGTAATAACGGCGCAGAATTTCGACCGTACCCTGTACTTTATAAACCACACTGTGAGAGGAGAAAGATGGGAAATGTACGCCCAATTCTTTTTCCAATTGCGTTTGCAGACGGAAAAGGGTGCTTTCCAGTTGTTCTTGGGGAATGCTTCCGCTGGTACCGGCAATTTGCCAGAAATCCGGCTCGTTCTTTTGCGCGTTCGGCCCCAACATGTGGCTGTTGACGATGCCCGGTTCTTCCAGAATCACATCTAATCCAGCCGCCATAATGTGCTGGCTGATCCGCTCAATCAGGTTATGTGAACGTCCACGCGCCGCAGCGGGGATCATGACATGCGCGACCCAAAAATTGCGGTTACTGGCAATCGAGGAACGCAATCCTGCCCGTGCTAACCGCTTCACCCACAATTGACGGGGAATATCCGTCAAAATGCCCACACCATCGCCCTCGCCATCGACGATACCCGTCCGATGTCCCATGCGGGTGAGTGCTTCAATTGTCCGTTTAACGTTACCGTGGGTTGGCTGTCCGCCTTTGCGTACAGCGCAGATCAAAGCACAGGCATCATGTTCCTGTGTATCAATTCGATGAAGAGGGAAATCCGTGCCTTCAGATGGGGTTTCTTGCTGCATTGTCATTGACTCCTTGATGTCACATTCCTTACATGTGTTATTTGGTTAATTCACCTAAAAATAACGGTTTTTTTATTGGTGATAATTTATCCTGTATGCGGCAAGAAATATACGGATAATCTACTCTAAGCTGTCCCCCCTCGAATCGTGCAACTTGCATAGATAGTCTTGATGTCTCTCTTCTGATTGCCCCGCTCAAGCCTTCTTAAGGTAAGCTGAATGATAGATATGCTTCTCCAAACCACTGAAGGGTTATTTACCTGTCTTCAGAGTCTTGCTCTGCACTCAGATTTGAAAACTCGAACCGAATCGTGTTGACAAAATGTGAACTTTTGTTCTAAAATAGAACTAGACACTAAACAACTTTGGAGGTCACTGTATGTCATTCACTGCCAGTATCTATCGCCTCAAATCAGAGCAAATAGGACAGCGGCATTGGCAATTTGCACGGCGGTGGCAACAGCCGAGCTTCCCGCCGGATTAGTGTCATTTCAGCGGCAATAGCCGAGTTTCCCGCCGACACAAAATGTCAATTCAGCGCCTTGCTCCCTCAGTTCCGCCTGCCATTTCGGCGGAAATATTGCGAATTATGCAACAAATGCTGTAACAACTGCAACAATTATAACATTTTGAACATTAGGTAATTCCAATGCACTAGCCCACTTCGGTATAATTTACCTTGGTATGCAGTATAAATAGGCCTACATTTTAGGGGTTTACGCAAAAAGAGCGCATTGCACGCTCTTCTTGAAATCACATTCCCACACTCAGACGATTAGTTCATCGTCAACAATCGACGGATCGTTAACGCCAGATGTAATGCCAATCGAATCTCAGGTCTTTCTAATTCGATTTGTGCAATATCGTTAATTCGGTTCATGCGGTACAGCAAGGTATTGCGATGCACGATCAGCATGTCCGCTGTTTGGCTCAAGTTGCCATGACATGCAAAGAATGCTTCCAATGTCTTGATGAGATCCGCATTCTGACGGTGGTCATAATCTTCTAAGGAACCCAATGTCTTCTGGCAGAAAGCCAACAACTTATCCCGATCCGATAAACTAAGGATCAACTGGTAGACACCTAAGTCGCCAATGTACAGCGGCGTATCCGTATGCAGCCGTGCGGCCAGTTCTAACGCTTGCACTGCATCTCGATGGCTGTTACGCCAAGCCGTAATATCGCGTGCCGCCTGTCCAAGTCCTACCGCTACATGCGCTCCCGGATATTGTCGCTGCACTTCCGAAGTAAAGGCTTTTGCCAGTTTGATACTGGCTTCGACCGTCTCTTTTACATCAGACGAAGTCGCATGGAACACCAGCAGTTCATTCTCACGTTCGCGCTGCCACACTAATGCACTTGCATGTTGGCTTGCGACCACACCATTGACCAAAGTTTCCAGCCGTCGATTCGAAGGAGATTTCTCACCTTGCCACGCCAGCACAATTGCCAGATGTGTTTGCGTCATATCATGTTCGAAGCGTTCACCTTGCCGGATAGCTTCCTGCAAACTCACATCACCGATGAGCAACCGGTCAAGGAATGTGCCGCGCAGCCGTTTTTCCGTATCACTAATGGCCTTGGCTTTCGCCATTTCCAATGCGCAAGCTGCCGCGCCATGTTCCGCCACCAGCAGATCAATGTCATCCAGTTCCGTATCGCGTCCGATAATCGACAGATAACCGCGCCCGATATTCTTGGTGATAATTGGTGAAACCAATCTCGCTAAACCGGGGGTAGGGATGGATTGCAGCAGCACCGGATTATCGATTTCGGCTACGCGTTGCCGGTCTTGCATCTCAACCGGTAAGTTATAAACGTTCTTTAAAAATTGTTCGATGTCATCCCAATTGCCAATAAACTGTGGCTGAACGGTACTTTCAATAATCCTCAGGCGTTTATCCTGAACCACAATTGCCTTATTGGTAAGGCGTGCCATCGCCCCCACCAGTTCCGCCATGCCCTCATTACGCGAGGAAATTTGGGTAAGTTGCCGGTAGATTTGGGTGGCGCGTCGTTCGATCTGTCCTTTACGGTCAACCAGTAGGCTAATGACTGCCTTTTCCACTAACCGGATTCGACTTCCGGGCGGCAGCACCATCACCGTCATTCCGATTGCGTTCGCTTCCGCCACCAGTGTCGAATGAGCATTTTCGCTGAGGACAATCGCTGCGGCTTGCATGTCTGATGCCCAGCGCAGGACCTCGACATCACTGACCACTGCCGAGCTTTCAGATTCAGCTTGAGCAACGAGTACAATCTCGCCACGTTGAAGCGTTTTGTTGGTCACATGCGTTTCAGGGTAGAAGACTGTCGCCCAAGATACAGGCCGGTTCAATAGCCCGTCACCTGCCACAACTTTGGTTCCGAGAGGCAGTCCCAATTTGCGGACATCTTCTACGGTTGTAATGTGTGCGCTTTCTGCCATGTTTATTCCGTTAATATTGTCAAAAAGAAAACTCTACCATCAGGATTTCTAAGTTTCACCGGTCAGCAAGCCCATCAAAATCACAGCGGCGAAAACAATGAGGGATACACCAAGGAAATTGAGGCTCGGGTTCACATATAAATTAATGAGCGTCATCCCCGCCAACAGCGCCCCTGCTAACCATGTTGTAGGGGCGACCCGCCAACGCTTGGAATATTGGTACATGCCTGATCCAAGTAGTACGACGCATCCTGCAAATGGAATAACCCAATTGGGTAGGGCAGCGCCGCCTTGTTGGATAATCTGCACACCCGCAATTGCCAGTACCAGAAAAAACCACGTCAAACGTTCGACGCGTTCTTCTGCATAGCTCTTGCTTCGTGTGCTGTAACTACGGCTTCGCGAGTTACTGGAGCGTTCACTGCTGCGTGAATAACTCGTTCTGCGTCTCGTCATACTGGAACCCCTCACATTGATAACATT
>JACDGI010000850.1 GCA_013821665.1 Anaerolineae bacterium | reverse complement strand
GTGTTGCATCACCCTGATAATCAATCGTCAAGTGGGCGCCCTGGACGACAGCGTCGAACGTGTCCCACAAGCCGCACGCGCTGTCAAACGTGATCCGTGTCCCGGTTGGCACTATCGCCCAAGGGCTGATCAGGGCGTGGACTAGCCATTTATAACTTTTCAGTGTGCCGGGCGCGGGGATCGTCACTTCGTCGCAATAATCAACCGCGCTAACCACCGGGATCGGCGGGATATTGAGCGTGTAGGTTATCTCACGCCCAACCATCGCAACGCCCAGTGCTGGCACATCACCCGGTGCACCGATCACCGTGCGCGCTAGGAACGTATCGGGATCGGGTAATTCAGGGATCGGCGGGATATTGAGCGTGTAGGTTATCTCACGCCCAACCATCGCAACACCCAGTGCTGGCACATCACCCGGTGTACCGATCACCGTGTGCGCTTGAAACGTCAGGGTTGGCGCGTCAGCACCCGGTGCGCCGTCTCGCCCCTTTAAATCGCTGTAAACGTAGCCCCCATCAGCCAGCTGGATGCTCACCACGGGGCGATCAGCTACCCCGGCATTGCGGAGCAGTCGCAGCGCGCCCCGATTGGCCGCAGACGCTGCATTACCATGATCCTGAGGGGACAGCGTTAAATCGCCATTGCGATCAATTCCGGCCAACGGCTGATCGCCGACGCCCAAGTTCAACATCGCGCGTAGGTGATCACTACCGGGCGCTTCAAGCACGATTGAGTGAGAGATAAACGGGCCCGAATTGTATGCGTGCAAGGCGGGAATAGTCGACGGCCCCCCAATAACCGTCGAGGTCGGCGTGATCGTGTTGGGCGCGGCCGGGGTTGGCGCGTGCCGCAAAAACTCAACACTCAGATTTGGCACTTGCAAGCGGATCGTGTAATGCGTTTGATTTAGGGGATCAATGTCGATGTACAGATGAAAAAAGGTGTCAGGGGACGGTTCGACCGCTTGATCAAGGATAAACGCGGCCATGCTGGCAATCTGAATGCCAAGCCACGCAAGCGCTTGCACGAGGTCTACATTCACATTTGACAGTGACCCATCGATTGGATACTGGCCGGCTTTATCGATCAGAATCCCGCCAACAACCCGACGGGCATATTCATTGGAATCAATGATCGATACTCGATCAGGGTTTGGCGTCACATAAACATTGTCTTCGGAATTGTCTACCCTGACGCGTGGCCGCGGCTTTTTTCCTTTCCGCTCGGGTATTCCGGGTAGACGTTTCCGGCGCATCGTCAGATCGTGTCAATCACGTCGGCGACTGTGATGTGATGCGACTCGCTGGGTGCATACGTCAGCGATGCCGCACCGCTGTACGTCTTGTCCGCTTTTTGGAAGATCAAGTCCGCGGCTAGAGCCGCAACGAGCGTGTTCAAGGCAGCGCTTGCCGGATCAGGCGAACCGTCAAGAAGTTCAATCGACGCAACCAGCGCGGGAATGATGATGGTTTTCGTGACCGTGCTGCCCGTCACCGAATCGATCCCCAGGAATGCAAGTTCCATCTGTTCGCTCTCGTTCCGTTCCAGCGCGTTCAAGGCAAACCCTTTCGTCCCGGTGATAGGGCGCACGGATTCAAGAAACGCTTGAACGATGCGCGCATTGCTTACCGCATCGAATGCGTCAACCAACGCAGTAATCGCCGCGTCGGTAATAGAGCCTAGGATGTCATACCGTTTCGTCAGAGTTTGCCCGCGATAATCTTCCCATTTAAGGGACAAGATTTGCTTAGACGCAGCGCCAATAATTGCCGCCATCGTTACTTACTCCTTAGACTGTTTAGACTGTGCTTTTACGTGTACGAAGGTGGTGTTGGGCATGACGGATCAATTCCGCGCCCGCCGCCCGAAACGCAGCGCGGAAAGCGGCGCGTGTAGCGGGGTGTTGTGCCAAAAACAAGATCGCCCGGCCAACAACTGATAAAGAGATCACGATCCGCTGCCCATGTTGTGGGTACTGGACATTTTCCCGCGAAGAATGCGGGGAAGTTTACCGATTCCCTGTGCTTGACCTGAGGTTTGTTCAGATGAGGCGGGCGTTGAATATGTGGCGGGCGCCGCGGGTTGATTTGCGCGTGCCGCAATATCTGCTTTAAGCCACGCATCGACAGTAGTGAGCGCGCGATCTAAGGTCGTTGTCGCATTGGGATCGTTCAACAGCGCATCGATCCAAGCGATAACGTTCTCTAAAAAGACTTCCACTTCCATGTTCTTTTTCCCTTTCGCTGACAGCGAATCTCTTTGAGTCAACTCCACTATAAAGAAAAACGCCGGGTGTATCTACCCGGCGTTACCTCGATTCGTGCCCTGTCTTACCCGTTAAGCAGCACGCTTTAACCGAGTCGACTCCCCATCGCCCCACCGACGCCGCGCACTCGACAAGTCGATCAGCCAGATCGATCCCGACTGTCTCGCTTGCAATTGATCATTCCAGATTGCCATTTCGACCGTTTTGCGGTTGCGCCCCCACCGTTCAGCTACCTCGGACACAGTCCCGACCTGGTCAAGCACGCTTCCGCTTGCCGCACTGCCAATCAGCGACGCCCGGGCTCTGTACTCCTTGAGCATTGCTTCAATCTGTAAGCGTGTTTCGTCCGTCATGCGTTACCTGATTCATGAATTATCAGAAGTAATAGCAGTATAGATGCAACTTAAACACCTTACAGTCCATGTTTGGATAGGTTTTGTATAGAGATTCGCTTGCGGGGCATGGTAAAGTGCTTTTGCCAAAATCGTATCAACTACTTGACAAGTTTCTGATACTATGCTAGAGTGTGATTGTAAGGTGTCGAAAAGGAGTAGCATGGCTAATTACCGCAAGCGAACAAAGTTAATTGAACAACTTCCACCAACCCCGTGCACGGCTGAAATGAGAGCGGAGGTCGACGCGCTGGCTGAGAAAATGGGGCTGAGTATAGCGGAGATACAAAGGCGCGCTCTGTCCCTTTTTTTGTCCGCGATTGACAGTAAAGTTGACATAAAAGTACCAACGGTGTCTTGATGTGCATCGCGTCCAGCTGCCCGCCCGCGTGGGGGGGGGCAACTGGACGGTGTGCAAATCGCGCGCCAAGCAGGGCAATGATCGGGATAACCGAAACAAGAGAGTAGCACGCAACTAAGCAGTTCCGCGATGGGTCAGAAAACCCGACCTGGATAGATTGACCTTCCAGGTCGCGTACAGAGAGAAGCCCGGCAG
>JACDGI010000849.1 GCA_013821665.1 Anaerolineae bacterium | reverse complement strand
ATGTTATGCACGCCATCTTGCACTGTGGAATCGTCAATTTGAGTGGTGGTGAGCGCACGTCCAGTGAAACCATTGACACGCGCCGAAGCATAAAACTCGGCAATCAGGGTGGAAAGACCCGTCGAACTGATATGCGGGTCGGTGTGTCCATAGTAAACGGTGCGGCGGCAGTTGGGAATATTGTAATCACACCAGCCATTGGGGCTGTTCAAGACCTGTAGGAGTTCTTCCCAACCGATGTCCTGATGACCGACTTTATCGCGGATAGCTTGCAAGCGGCTTTCCCAAATCGCCATGACGACAGCGGCTTTGGCGGTGGGTTGGCTGTTGGCAAGGTCAAACAATTGGCGACCACTGCGTTCGTTCGCCAGCGCCAGCCAATGGCTGACCGAAGGCTCAAAAATCACCGGCTTGGCGACATTTTGATTATTGGGGGCTATGATGGCATTGATGATGCCCTGCATCACAGTGCCGGATGAACCACCCGCGCCATTGGTGGGATCGACCATCCAAATGGGCTTCTGACCGTTATCATACGGTTGTCCTGTGACGGGATTCTTGCCCTGTCCTGACAATTCATTGAAACTCTGGATGATCTGCGGCATGTAAAGAGCCGACTCTGGCGCATAAATGATGCTGACATCGACGGCGTTAGCGGGTCGATTGCCGGATTGCACGCCGGGTGTCGTGCTTGGGCCATTGCTGCCGCCCAAATCACAGGCTGCAAGCAAGCCGGTGATCATGATCAGCATCAGGGCGATCAATTGTTTTTTACGATACTGCATAAATCTTTTTTCCTTCTGTAAAATTGACTGTTGGGATGAACCCCCACCCCAGAGAAAACCGGAATGGTCTGAGACCATTCCCTACGAGAAACCATTTTTATCTATGTAAGTTAGCGATTGCTCGTGACCCACTGGATTAGCCCTTTGACCTCGTTGACTGTCGGCGCTTTGACAGCCTGACCAAAATCGGGTGCGAAGGCGATACCATATTGAATGGCGACACGGAATAAATCGTTGGCTTGAGTTGGTTCGGTGGTGGCAGGACGTAAGCCGTAGGTTGGCAAATTGTTCTGCTGTTGAGATGCAGCTAGCCAATCGCCAAGCTGTTTGACAGCAAGTTGACGATCCGCGTCGCCGGTGGTGTTATCCTGCCAGCGTACCAACGGAAAATCCAACATAAATTGGTAGGCGGGATAATTCACCCGCACTTCTTCCTGATTATTCATACCTTTGATATTTAAGAGCCATTGGGCTTCGGGGAACATAGCGAGTTCAATGGTGGAGGGGCCGCTGATCATTGTCAAAAGAGGGTCGCCGGAGATTGCGAAACTCGGTCGGCTTTTGACAATCGGCGAGAGCCAGTCGCGAAAGGCTTGTTCACTCAGTGGTATTTGAGTCAAATCCGGCGCTTTGTTAAAAGTGGCAGCCGCCGTGAACAAGGCCGCTAGTCCGCTGATTTTGGAGTTGACCTGCCCAAAACCTAACTTCAAGTATCCCCAACTGGAGTCACCCCCCAAGGCTGCCCAATTGCTTTGCGTCATCTTGTCCGCCGCGCCCTGTACCACCGACCAATCCAACGGCACTACGCCGTTAGATGTTAGCAAATTGGCACGACTGATGTATCCGCCCCAGACCATCGGTGTGCGGGCTAACGAGTCGGATACATTGACGAGGCTCAGGCCATTGGCGCGGGCGTAATCAACTGAGGCATGAGAGGCCGGTAACCATACATCTTGATGGTTCTTGGTCGTCCAGACATTTTGTCCCTGCCAGACGCTTAAATCATCAACAGCGACAACTCGAAAGCTGATGCGATGCCCATTTACGGTGGGTTGCGAAGCGTTGAAGGCTGTCACAGCAGAGTCCGCCCATGCTTGCGCCAGAGGATCAACAGCCAGCGTATATTCGACTGGTGGTTGTGCGCCCATAAAGCGACTGACACCGACGATGGCGACTGCGATGAGGATAAACAGCACGATAAAGATAGTTCCGCGTTGTCTCATACTGCAATATCCTGCTTCATTAATGTGTGATGTCTACTCAACAGATACCTGCGCATTCCCCACTTGCTTATGTATACGATTATAAAGGGTTGTAGGTCGCGTAGTACCCCGAAAACCGAGGGTTTGTCTTAAGGATAGCACAGGTATGGCAATTCAAACCAAAATCCTATTTGTGTAAACCACGAAATTCCCTAATAATGAAAAGTAGTATTTCTTTCATTCCATAATGGAGAAGTGATTATGCTTCGCTTAAACCGCTTCATCCCCGCACTTATCGGCTGTGCAGTATTGTTTGGAGGCGTGTTCGTGGCCTTCGCACAGGATGGCAGCTACACGGTCGTCACTGGCGACTCATTGGACAAAGTCGGCGCGATTTATGATGTGCAACCCGCATGTTTGGCTAAGGCCAACAATATCGGCCTCGGTGATCTGCTCAAACCGGGGCAAGTCCTGACGATCAGCTTCGATTGCCCACTGTATGACGGTGTCGATAACATCACTACCCCGCGTGAGGTCAATAAGAATGTGAGCGAAGGGCTGGGACAAGGTGGCGGCGGTGGCGCAACCTCCACACCGTATCAAGTACAGCGCGGCGATTCGTTGGACAGCATCGGCCAGACATTGAATGTGTCGGTGGTATCGCTGCAACAGGCAAACGCACTGGAAGCGGGCGCTATCCTACAACCGGGGCAAGAGATCACTATTCCGGCTGGCGCACCGCCCTTCGGACAAGTTCCGGCTTCGACTAACACCAGCGGTGATGCAGGTCAAGGTGGCGGTGGCGCACCGGCAGCCTCCACAACCTCGGCACCTGATTTGAAGAATGGCGACGCGACCTATGTGGTGCAGTACCAAGATACGCTCGACTCGATTGGCGCACAGTATGAAGTCAAGGTGTTGTGTCTCGTCAGCGAGAACAAGATTGCTGATCAAACCAAAATTTATCCGGGGCAAACATTGAGTATCAAAACAAGCTGCCCGCGTTATGATGGTTTTGATTTCGTGATCAATCCGCGTGAAGGATCGTAAATAAATAAGCGCTTTTGCCGGAGGATAAACCCTCCGGCAAGGTCAATAAAGCCGCCTAAAAGGCTTGTCCGGTATTAAAAACATTTTATTTTTTGCCTCGCCGAGGGCTAAAGCCGCACGGCTAAGCAGAAGACAAGCACACTAAAGGTGCTTCAATAAAAGGTATTTTTCTTTGATAAGTGCGGGCGGGATAAATCCGCGCCCCTACAAAAACAG
>JACDGI010000104.1 GCA_013821665.1 Anaerolineae bacterium | reverse complement strand
GAATCAAAGCTGGTAATCGTGACTACTTTTGGTTGGGCACCGTCCGTTGCTAAGACGAGCTTGGCACGTAACTGGCGTATAACCTCGGCTTCAATCGTGCCGGACATCGAAGTGACGTAAAGTGGCAGCTTGTTGCGCGGAATCATACCCAACGGGCCTAATACCTTAACACCATCAATTTGTTCAATACTATCCTGCCATTGAAGGCGATCATCAAAATAGCCAATCAGGATGATGGTCAGAATGGAAAGGATCAAGCCACCCGCAGCGGCCAAAATAACACTGACAAGCGATCCAGTGACGACCGATGTGTTCTTGACTGTCGCCGATGTAAATATTGAGAGGACGTTCGATGTATCGGGCAAAGATGCACTCAGTGTGGAATAGAGCAAACGCAAATCTTGAAGCGTTTTTAAGGTTGCATCAATCTGCGCCTTGTTTTGAGTAATTTGAAAGGCATTGGTATAGGTCGCGCCCTTAGCAATGAGATCATCATATTCATTTTGGAGTTGTGTAATTTGGGTTTGAATTTGTTGAAGTTGGTTACGTGCAAAAGCGGCTTCTTGTGTCGTTTTGCTACCCGGACCGTTGTTAATTAACTCTTGTGCGATTGCGTTCGACATATTTACAGCGTTATCCGCATTAGTATCAGAAACGCTGATGTCGAGCAGTGGCAAATTAGGCTCATCACTTACGGTCAATCGCTTATTAAAGTCATCAACCGTCATCGGCAAATGCAGATCATCAATGACCGGTTGCAAGACGTTGGCCTCGCGTACCAGATCCGTATAGGTGGTGATTTGCTGGCGAATTTCATCGGCTGTCATGTGCTGGCTACCGGTTTGAAAGAATTGTCCGAATAGCACAGTGGTTTTGGCAACATAGACGTTGGGCTGCTTAGACCGGACAAAATAACCTACCCCGCCTCCAATAGCAACAGCGATTGCGACCAACCACCACCATTTGAGTAAAAGGCGTAAAACAATCGTTAAAGGGGAAGGAGATGAGTTCACGTCCGAACACCTCACTAACTAAAAACATATTGATACAACGCAAACATTGAGTAAACCTAACAAAAGATTCACATTTAGCAAATCTTATCACAGGGTACAAGGGAATGATGGTGAAAGGCAAGACATGCGGTCGCTGATTTTGTCAGAATCCATAGATTTCTACATTTAAGTGGGAAAACGGAGGCAAAACAGGATCAATAGAGGGCATTAAACACGAATAACAAGGAGCAAACAGACTTGCCAGCCCCTTGTAATCGCTGAGACCTAACATTTGATTCTTGATACAACTTTAGGACATATACGCAGATGAAACAACTTTAATAGTCGTCGTCATCTTCATAAAAGTCATCATCGTCGTCATCGTCGTCGTCATCGAAATCATCATCATCGTCGTAAAGGAAATCGTCATCTTCATCATCAAACTCAGAGATGTCATAACCTTCGTCGTCTACGGAATCTTCTTCGATTTGGACTGCTTCGACAGGCTCGTCCTCTTCTTCCTCCTCTAAATCTAGATCTTCGAGGTCTTCATCCTCAAAATCCAGATCTTCATCATCTTCGAGGATTTCTTCCTCGTCATCCCCTGCATCAATCTCATTCAGAAACAGTTCTTCTTGGTACATACTCATTGCCCCAGATGGTCAAAATTATGGATTTGCGGGCGGTATTTTAGCACGTTATGAACATTTGTGAACGGCAAGAATTTGGCTCATTTCGAAACAACTTTGAGATTTTGCCCATCACGAAATTATCATAACATCAGTAAATGACTCAATCCGTTAAGATGCTGTCAATTTTCCCGCCCGATCTCGAAAATAAAATCGGTAGATCTAAAGATCTACTTTAGCTACAGAATGGCTAAAATTGCCGCCGCTGACTCTAGCTATATACATAACTGTATATAGCTTGTGAGTCAAGAACTGTCAATGAACAAACAAGGAAATCACTCAGCCCAAGTTATGTTCAGGCCTAAATTAACCTAAGCTGAGGCAGAAAGTAACATGGGTGAGCAAGGGTAAACTAATTCACCCTTGCCACAGAAACATAACGCTTAGGATGAAACCACATTCATTTCGCCAGTCGATCTTTTGTTGGCAAGTCCTTTAACCAAGTGCCGCACTTGATCGAGCAGATCATCTTGACTATAAGCGCCCTTTTGCAGAATTTGCTCTACCGAGCCATTCAGACGTTGATGATCGCTGCTGCTGAGATCCATTGCTGTAATGACGACAACCGGAATATCACGCCCGACAGGCAGCTTACGAAGTTCGCTCAAAAATTCAAAACCATCCATTCGGGGCATCATCAAATCCAACAAAATAAGCTGAGGTGGTTTGGTATTGACGATCTCAAGTGCTTCGATACCGTCCTGTGCCTGCGAAACATTCCAGCCTTCTTTTTGCATGGTGCGTTCAATGATTTCACGGATTTGTGGTTCATCATCGACAACGAGGATGTCACAACCCGGTAAGCTGCACTCGTAGCGTTTGAGGATTTTGACCAGACGATCACGGTCAATCGGTTTGGTTACATAATCAGCAGCACCCAGCGCATAACCCATATTCTGATCGCTAACCATCGTTAACATAACAACAGGGATTGAAGCCAACTGTGGATCGCTCTTGAGCGCATTTAGCACTGACCATCCGTCCATGCGGGGCATCATAACATCCAGCGTAATGACATCCGGGCGTAGCTCACGCGCCATTTTCAGACCCATTTCGCCATCATCAGCCGTGTATACGGTGTAGCCCTCTTTGAGCATGAAACGATTGATAAGCTCACGGGCGCTCGGATCATCATCAATAACCAGTAACGTGCCCGCGAAAGCGACCATTGGCTGTGTCTTACCCGTGCGTTTGGTGCGGATGTTTGGAGCAACTGGCTGTTCAACCGACGTGATTTGATCGCGATTCACCGGCAGTTTAAGCGTAAAGGATGATCCTACACTTATTTGACTGGTGACCGTAATATCGCCGTCCAACATTTGGGCAAAGCGGCGGCTGATGGAAAGCCCTAAACCGGTACCGCCGAACTTACGGGTTGTAGAGCTATCGGCCTGTGAAAAGTCTTTAAACAATTTAATGAGCTGTTCGGATGACATGCCGATCCCTGAATCGGTAATGGTGAAAGAGATGACTTCCTCGCCGTTTTCGACTTTGCGATCAACTTCGAGTTTGATTAAGCCTTTGAGTGTAAATTTACTGGCATTACTCAGCAGATTAAACAGAATTTGCCGCGTCTTGGTTAAGTCGGTTTGCATCGCACCGATCCACTCAGGACATTTGACTTCCAAACGATTCCCATTCTTTTCGACTAGAGGCAAAATCGTGGAGGTCACTTCGCTGACCATAGTATTCACATTGACGGACTCCATAAAGAGTTCCATCTTACCGGCTTCAATCTTCGATAGATCAAGAATATCGTTAATGAGTGTCAAGAGATGCGCGGCTGCCGTTTGGATCTTTTTCAAGTCAGGGATGAATTCATCATTCCCTACATCGGCCATTTCTTCTTCAATGAGTTCGCTATAACCGATAATGGCATTGAGCGGTGTTCGAAGTTCATGGCTCATATTGGCAAGGAAAGTGCTTTTAGCGCGGTTCGTCTCTAAGGCTTGATCGCGTGCGACCATCAATTCACTTGCAATATTGTTGAATGAGACTGCCACCTGAGCCAATTCATCGCGGCTGGTAGGGGTAAAACGATAACTCATATCCCCCTTGACCATGCGCTGCGTGGCAATATCCAACCCCGCAATGGTTTCTCGAACGGCCAGATAAAATCCGATCACCAGATAAAGGGTGGCGGCAAGAGCAAGTAAGGTGAAGACCGAAACCAGATTACGGCGCACATCAAAGCGGTTGATTCGAGCGACAATCAGGTCATCAAGTTCAGCAGATACTTTGGTGTACAGGGTGTAGACCTGATCGACTGTGGCTGATGATGCAGCATAGAGGGCTTGCGAAGTCATGCTTTCACTAGCAAGTCCGGATTGGGTCATCTCATTATTCATCTGATTGATGAGATTGGCGACCGCAGCGTTGTATCCGTTTACGTCTTGCTGAAGGATTACCTTTACTTGTGGATTGAAATCAAAGGCATAACCAAAACCATTCAAATTGTATTCAAGGGCGTTATTAACCAGACCGGAAAGAATTGTAAGACGTGTAATATCTTCCGGTGCGACTTTCTTGGAAATGGAAACAAGAATGCTTGAGGCACGAATTTGGCTGAGATATTCCGTCAGCGGGGGCAGCTTGTTGATCACCGTATCCATCAGGTAATAGCTATCAATATCCGGGTCGAGGATTAAGTTTGAGCTGTTACCCGAAATGACCACTAACTTGAGAATATTATTGGTTAGCTGATCGTACGATGAAGCGCTTGTGGCCGGATTCATGTTGGGCGAAGCCTTTTTGAGAATCTCCCACTGCCCCTTAATCGCTGCCCAAGCACTACTAGTTTGCAAGGTGTCACCATATTGTTGATCGACACTATCAACCGTCTGGGCAGCTTGGTCGGCAGCTTTCTCTTCGTCGGCAAGCGCTGATTGAAAACTTTGCTCACCATTCAAGATAGCTGTCTTGAGCGAGGAATAGCGCTGAATGTGTTGCAGGAAATCGAGTACGGGTGCGTTGTAAATTAAGCCCAACCGTTCTTTAGCGGCAAAGTCTATATCTTCGTTAATTTTCGAAAGAAATTGGGTCAGCACCACGACAAGGGGTAACAATAAAAGTATCACAATGAGCATAAACTTCTGCGGATACTTCAAGCGGCTCATTAAGCGAGAGGCGGGTTGAAAAAAAGCCAACATATACAGACCTTTCGCCCGGAATGGGGACATTGGCCTAAACGGATTTAACACAAACTTATATTTCATGATATGGGAATTTGCCGTCAGGCGATACTTGAGATGTGCCAATCGACTATTCCTCACACTTTTCATGAATTATTCGGTTCTAATCCCTCCACAAACCAGAATTTTCATTTACATTTAGTAGTTAGGGAGAAGTTCGAGGATGCCATAATGACTTTGTACAAAAGAATACTATTTGGGGTAGTGTTCATATGTTTGAGCCTCATTGGATTGATTTTTATCAACACCCAATTGATTCTGGTTGATAGTTACCAGCGCTTAGAAGCACAGAATGCGACGCAAAATGTAGAGCGCGTTCTTCATGTTTTGCAAAGTGATATTGATAGTTTAAGAATTAGCGACATTGATTGGTTAGAAAAACCAGCACCCATCCGCAGTATCCCCGAAATTTCAAATCGAGAGTTCTTCCAAGATAATTTACTCAACCGATTAAGTCTGGATGCAAAACTAAGCATCGCTTTGCTATTAGACCGTCAAAACAACATTGTCTTCCACAACGCAATTAATACAAACAACGGGAGAACGATTGCTTTTCCGAAGTCGCTATTGGCATCCATAAAACCCGGAAGCCCACTCTTAGATAGTGTCGATAGCCAAAAGGCTATAAAAGGGATTATTGCCCTACCCGAAGGTCTGCTCATGACCATTTCAGTACCTGTTTCTGGAACTGGAGGGCACGATACGAGTGGAGGGCGATTGGTGGGAGGGCGCTACCTGGATGACGAGGAAATTGAACACTTGGCCGACAGTACCAAGGTTGATGTCAAGGTTGTGCCCTACAACAATAATAATATTCCCAGTGATTTTCTGAGGGCAAAGAGCAAACTGGACTCCGCTAATCATTATTATGTCGAACCGGTGAACAACCAACTGGTGTCTAGCTATACGACGATGGATGACATTTATGGGAAGCCAGTCATTATGATGCGCGCCCAAATGCCGCGTTTTATATCCCAATATGGGCAAGATAGCATCAATTCTTTTTTTGCATCTCTGCTCATTATCATTGTGCTTCTGGCGGCAGTCGTATTTCTGCTCTTGGAACGTACCATCCTTTCACGGTTGACCAGCCTAAACACAGGCTTGGCACATGCTCGAACAAGCAATAATTTGACACTCGAAGTTCTTACAACTGGTAATGACGAAATCGCCACGCTGACCAGCAACATCAAAGAAATCTTCAAGGCCCATACGCAGACTAAATCGCAGCTTCAGGATGCAAAAGATACCATCGAAAAACAGGTACAGGAACGCACAGCCGAACTGACCAGTGCCAATAAGCGGCTTGAACAAGAACTGGGTGATCGCAAACAGGCGAACCTCGTACTGACGCAAGCTCGTGACAAAGCCATCGGCGAATTGCAGCTTAAATCACAATTACTGGCAAACGTCAGCCATGATTCTCGAACGCCGTTGACAATCATCGGACTGAATACCGAAATGCTACAACAAGGGCGGCACGGTGAGCTGAATGACAAGCAGACCGAAGTCCTTGATCGTATTTTGAACGCTACCCGCCAACTCCTCAATTTCGTCACAAACATGCTGGATGAGGCGCAGCTCAAACACGGCAAAATGCCTTTCGTAAATGTCACGTTTGAGCCTAAGCTGCTGATTGAGGAATTCGTCAGTATGCTTGAACCATTAGCCGAGGCCAAGGGAATTAGCCTTAAGGCCGAAATTGATTTAGCCCTGCCGAGCCAAATCAAAGGTGATCCTGACCGGCTGAAACAAATTCTGACTAATCTCAGCGAAAACGCCATCAAGTTTACCGATCAGGGGAGCGTGACGGTTAAGGCACAACGAACCGACAGACTCCATTGGACAATCAGCATCATTGATACGGGGCGAGGGATACCCCCAGAAGCGCAAACGCGCATTTTTGAGGCTTATTGGCAATTGAACAGCACCCTAAAGCGCGATTCAAACCGGGGCGTGGGGCTGGGGCTTTCGATTGTCAAGCAAATTGTCCAATTGATGAAAGGTACTATCAGTGTTACAAGCACAGTTGGGAAAGGTACGACTTTCGTCGTCACATTGCCTATCGAAGAAATGGCCGTGTCCGACACAATGCTTCAGCTTTTGATTTAAGCTTCCTCCTAACTTCTTCTCCTCGACGTTTTCATCCTCATGTTCTAGTGCCATCTGCCGACTGGCATATGTTAGGCCGCCGCAACTCATGAACCGTACAATTAGTGCATAATTGATAAACCAACCGTGCAAGACTCTCGTTGTGACTCATTCTTAAGGAGTAGTGTGTGAAAATTTTTGTCCCGGGACGCATTTGCTTATTGGGTGAACACTCCGATTGGGCAGGCGGCTACCGACGTACAAATGCGGCTGTTGAAAAAGGATATGCCATTATCGCAGGGACGAACCAAGGGATTTACGCCGACGTACAACCCCACCCTAACGCATTGGTTTTGTATTCGACCACGCCAGACGGCGAACGACAGGGGCCGTATCAGATCCCGATGGAGCCTAAAATTCTGTTGGAAGAGGCGGAAAAAGGTGGCTTCTGGAGCTATATGGCGGGTGTCGCCTACCAGATTTTGACGCATTACCATGTGCGTGGATTAATCATCGACAATTACAAAACAGATATGCCTGTCAAAAAAGGGCTTTCGTCCAGTGCGGCAATTACTGTTTTGACGGCGAGGGCCTTCAACCGCATATATGACCTCAAAATGACCATCCGTGGCGAAATGGAAATGGCTTATCAAGGTGAAATCCTGACACCATCACGCTGCGGACGGTTAGATCAAGGGTGTGCATTCGGCAACCGCCCAATCATGATGACCTTTGACGGTGACCGTTTAGACACGACAGAGCTTCAGGTCAAGGAAAACCTGTATTTCGTGATCGTGGATTTACACGCTAAGAAAGACACGCGGAAAATTCTGGCTGATTTAAACAAAGCCTATCCTTTCGCTAATAATGAGACGGAAGAAGGCGTACAGTCGTTGTTTGGAAGCATCAATAAGCGGATTACCCATGAAGCGTTGGAGGCACTCCAAACGGCGGATGGAGAACGCCTTGGTGCTCTGATGACAGAGGCGCAGGATTATTTTAACCGTTATGCAGCCCCAGCTTGTCCGGAAGAATTAATTGCGCCGGTGTTAAACCGGGTACTGAATTACGAAGCTTTGAAACCGCATATCTGGGGTGGCAAAGGTGTAGGAAGCCAAGGCGACGGAACCGCCCAATTTATTGCACGCAGCGAAGCCGACCAACAGGCGATTATTGACATCATCGAGCGTGATTTGCAGATGAGCGGTCTCAAACTGACGATCTTTGCGGGCGCTCAGGTTCGCAAAGCGGTCATACCCGCAGCCGGATTTGGAACACGCTTATTCCCGGCAAGCAAAGCAACCAAGAAGGAGCTCTTCCCGATTGTTGACCGCGACGGAATCGCTAAACCAGCGATTTTGCTCATTGTGGAAGAAGCGTTGGCGGCTGGTATGGAAGAAGTCATCATTATTGTTCAAGAGGAAGATTTACCCGCCTTTCAGTCGTTTTTCAGTGAACAGGTCTCGATTGAGAATTACAACAAACTGCCGCGTCACTTTCAAGAATACGCGCAAAAGCTGCTGGAAATGGGACAGAAGGTAAAGTTTTCCATCCAACGGACGCAAGAAGGACTCGGACATGCCGTTTACTCAGCACGAGAACTCATTGGTAGCGAGCCATTTTTGCTCATGCTTGGCGACCACATTTATCGCTCGGATAGTGACCGGTCTTGCGCTCAACAGTTGGTAGAAGCCTTTAATCAGCAAGGGCGCAGTGTGGTTGGAATGCGAAAGACTGCCGAAAGTGATATTGCTAACTTCGGAACCGTCACTGGAAATTGGGTGGGTGGCAACCAACTACTCAATATTACCGAATTTGCCGAAAAGCCAACCATCGAATACGCACGCGATAATTTACGAATCGACGGATTGGAAGGCGAATATTTGACGTTATTCGGGCAATACATTATCAAGCCACAGATTTTTGATTATCTCGAAGAACACATCGAGAATAATGTTCGGGAACACGGCGAATTTCAATTGACATCGGCACTGGACCGGCTGCGCAAAGAAGATGGCTTTGCCGGTGTCACCATTGATGGCAAACGCTATGACATTGGATTGCCCGATTACTATCTCGATACGTTGCAGACGTTCCGCAAGAGCTGATACAAACTCAATTGTGACCAACATCAGAACTATCTTTCGTCATCAAAGAATAAACATCTTCTATAATGTGGAAAGGCCAATCATCTAAGAAAAACTATTAAGGTGGCTGTTTTGGAAACTGACTGGATAGTTCACTTTTTGCCTGCCATCGAGCGTTTATTACACGGTGGAGATATGTATAAGGACATTTATGTCCTCAATCCGCCGTGGACATTTTTCATACTTTCTCCGGCAGGGTTATTACCCAACCAAATTGCCGTATGGGTAGGCACGATACTGCCTATTATCGCACTTTTCTATGCGGCTCGAAAAATGCGTAAAGCCTATTTGATTGCCATCGTTGGGCTTACTTTTCCATTTATCGAATTATGTGCCTATGGAAATCTCGATTGGATGGTTTTATTAGGAGCCATCACGACCAGTACATTATCACCATTTCTCTTAACCGTAAAACCGCAAGCCGGTGCGTTGGCAGTTGTCGGGCAATTGGGAAAGATGAAAGGGAAAAGTTGGAAAGAATATGTCAAGGCCTTTGGCCCGTTCGTGATTATCGCAACACCGATGTTGTTTATTTTTCCGGGGTTCATTCATAATTTCTTGATCGTGAATGACCGTTTACCGGGGTTAAGTGCCGCCAACTTTTCATTATTTCCGTACACTATTCCACTGGCTATTCCTCTGTTATGGCTCAGTTATAAACGTTCCGAACCCCTTTACGGTGCGTTGGCTTCGTTGTGTATTTCACCCTATTTCTACTTTCATAGTGTTATTCCCTCTTTGTTCCTGATCGCCAACAAAAATTGGAAATGGGGTATTGCAGCCAATCTTTTTACATGGCTAATTTTTGTCTTGATTCTTGCGCACGTTTTACCGATAAAGTTCTAATCAATGTTCTGGAGCCAACACTATAGATGGTTGACTAGCGATAGCAACTTGGGATGATTTCAAAGTGCGATAGGCCAGAGCCACCCAAATCAACAATAATGTGAGGGATTGAAACGATGCCTGATAGTAAAAGAGCATGTCTTTATTCCACAGAATCAAACAATCCATCATGATGATAAAGAAAAAGCCTATACGAGGGCGCACCTGAAACAACGGAATAACCCCTATTGCTAATACTGTGAGCAAGCTATTCCCTGCTGCATGTGGTGAGATGAGCAGTGAAGCAGCAATCAGCATCCCCACTTTCTCGCGATTAAGCGTAAAGCGCGTGCGCCAAGCAATAAATGCGTTTGCGGCGATAAAGGCTCCCCATAGGATAATAATAAATGGTGATGGAAGGAGACCTGTTCGGTTAAGGGCGGCAGTCACAGAAATATCCATGATGCTGCCCCGCTCCTCAATAGAGAACATCGCGCTCAGCCAATCGCCCCCCTTCCAAAGAAGGAATGGTATAACAATGACAGTGACCGTAATGGCGGTTGTCATCCAAAAGCGACGTTGAGCGGGTTGCCAAATTTGGATTAGCCCATACAAGCCAATAACGGCAATAAGCAATGTCCCACTTTGAGGTTTGGAGGCAAGGAGAAGCAGTCCAGCCGCCAAAGCAAATGGCTTGCGTTGATCGTAACCGTATACCGCTAGAACTCCTCCGGCAATGACAAGTCCTTCAAAGTTACCATCGGCCATGTGGCGTAATGATGGGAAGGATACGACCAATAGAAGGATACTCAACCAATAGCGTGTGCGCTGGCGAATACGCGGGACGCTCAGGATGAGAACAAGAACGGTGATAAAAGCCAACAATCCCCAACTGGCCGACAGTGAAAGCAACCCTAAAGGCGAAACCAATAATGCTGACCACGGCGCAATCCGGAAACCAGCCGAATAGTGAATTGAAGCGCCTTGTATCGCCGACCATAATCCTTTCCAGTCGATAGCCAGTGAAGATTTTTCCAGTGGAATTTGTTAAAAAAATCCCACAAACAGCATGGCGCAAACCACGATGCAGACTGTGAGAATTGCACCTTGTATGATTTGCCAACTATTGATTTTGACTATTGTTGTCCTCTCGCGCTGTTTATGCCCAAGACTATCCTATCACGCGGTCTAAACATCCGATGCGAAAGACCTTTTACATCATGGTTGCGGATCAACAGGATTAATATTTCGAACACGGCGTGGCAAGCCAATAATCAGCGCAATTGGGCCTAAGAGCATAAACCACATCGCGATACTGAGTCCAAAACGCTCGGCTAACAGGCCGATTATGATTGGAAATAGGCTGCCAAGCAAACCACCCACGTTGCTTAAGGCCATTACCGCGCCACCCTGTCCCGGCATAGCGGAATAGAATTCTCCTTGGAGGATGGCATACCAACCTGAATTAAAGAAACCAAGCAAGCCAATGAGGGTGATCTTTAACCATACGGACGGAACCAACATGAAACCGATAAAAAGAAACAGTTCGATCACGGCACTCAAACGGAGGTAGGATAAGCCACGAACGCGTTCCAGCAAGGGAATCAGGAGAGCATCGCCCAACAAACCGATACCTGTGAATACGGCGACGGCAATCCCCGCTTGGACTTCATCGACGTGTACAACATCCACAAAATAGAGCGCCAGATAGCCCAATAAGATGTCGAGGATGAGATTAGAAAACTCAAGCAGCACTAACCAGCGCAGCACATCGCGCCGACGCAAGGCCCCTGCCGCTGACCGTAAACCGGCTAGAAAGCCAATATTTTCTTCGTCATCGTCTTCTGAGCCATTGGCAATGGAGGAGCGCCGAACCATAAAAGCCAAGGCGATACTCACGATACCAATAAATATAAATAAGGCGCGCCATCCGCCCCCAAGTGCGATTGATATACCGAGCAGTATGGGGCCGACCACCTGCCCTAGCGAACCCGCTAACGTCCAACGGGCCATATTATGCTCATGACGCTGTGGGTTGTGATCCATAAGAGCGACCTGCGAAAGTGAGACAAATGCCCCTGAAGCAGGAAACATCACAATGAAGGCAAGCATCAATAAGGCAAAGTTACTGCTGAGCGCCATAAGGATCGACATGAGACCAAACACAATACCCCCACCGACAATGAGGGTACGGCGCTTCCATGTATCACCGAGAATGCCGATGGCTGGTTCGATTACGGTAGCAAATAAAGCAGGTATGGTTGTTAGCAGACCAATTTGAACATAGGTCAAACCGAGATCATTACGGATGAGCGGCCATGCCGCTTCACGCGCACCGAACAGGACTTCATCCATCAGTTCGATGGCAAGCAGCATCAAGACAAAGGCCGACATACGCGTGAGGTAACGGCGCAAAGTTGCAGACATATTCAATTATCCTTTCAAAGTGACGGGAGCAAGTATGAGGGAAATACAAAAAGGCGAAACTCGTTGGGGAGTGTTCGCCTATGGGAAACCGATATGAATGATTACAGCGGGTTAAAGTCTAGTTGGGCGGCATTCTCATTATTCCCATTATTTTCCGATTTAACCTTCTAACATTTTGTAGGCGTTAGCGGCGTAATCTTTGGCTGTACCGCCTACCGGTAACAGTTGAACATTATCCGCAATGGCCTGCATCTTGGCACCGGTGACGACTTCTTTTAGCTTCAGCACGTCACGATCTGTCGGGTCAAGTGGAATGGCATCATTCAAAAGCAGATCAGCAATCGCCAGATGTTTGGGACTCTTGGACAACAAGCGCACAATATCAACAATATTACTGACGATGTTTTCGCGGTTATTGGTGTCATAGGCCAGATGCAGCGATTGGCGATAACGAATTAAAGCCTGCCCAAGCTGGTTGGCTTTATAAGAGGCGTAACCGAGGTTGCTCAATTCGAGCGCCTCGACATCTTTATCTTTGACTTCACGGGCAATATACAGGGCTGAATTATGGAAGTTAATGGCTTCTGTCCAGCGGTCAAGATCACCGTAGGCTGTGCCTAACCCGCCCATAACGCGGCCTTCATAATCACGCTTGCCCTGTGCCTTGAAGAGTTTGAGCGCCTGTTCCCATGTCTCAGCGGCCACGTCTGGTTGGCTGCTATCTAATTGGGCGTAACCGAGCTTATAGAGGATCAGTGCTTCATTTTGGGCATCATTTTCAGTACGGGCAATTTCAAGCGCTTGACTATAGGAACGAACAGCATCGTCACTTTCGCCGAGCTGTTGACGGGCATCAGCCAGTGTAATCAAGAGGTGCATTTTGGTATCGGCATCATCCAAATCATCAGCCAGTTTGATGCCACGGGTGGCGTGCAGAACTGCTGCGCTCGAATTCTCAGTTTTGACCATGAGTACTGACAAAGTATCAAGTACTTGCAAGATATGATCCGGCTCATCGAGTTTTTCGTAGGCTGCCAGCGCTTCGGTATAGGTGCTGATGGCTTCATTATCCATACTGCGATTGGCTTCTAGCTGACCAATTTTCTCCAGCAAATCAACCTGTCTTTTGGGGTCGTTTTGTTGGCGTGCCTGTCGCAGGGCGGTCTGCAAACGAGTCAAATCATCAGCGGGTACATCAGCCGCATCTTCTACACTAGCCGAAGCCACTGCTGGCTCGTCATCATCTAAATCGACTTCAGTGTCATCATCGTCATCAAGATCAAGCAGTGAATTGGGCGGCGCTGGCGGTTTAGCGGGTATAGATGGCGCAGCTTGGGCAGAGACCGGTGCAGACGTTGGTGTCGGCGGTTTAGTTTGCTCCACCGCTTGCCAGAGCGAACCCACAGCCGCCGAAGCCGCAGGACGGATGCCTAACCCCAGATCATCTTCACTGTCATCAACATCGTCTTTGTCTTCATGCAAATCATCATCGAATTCTTCTTCGTCTTCATCGAACTCATCAAAGGGTTCTTCATCATCAAAATCATCGTCATCTTTAGGATCATCATCCGTATTCGCGCCGACAAGATCCATATCTTCAGGTGGTGGTGAAGCCGGATTAGCAGGGAAGGGACGCGTAAAACTGGAGGCCATTTCTCGCAGCTTTAGAAGTTCGGACACATATCCGCGTTCGTTAACAAAATCGCCAGCTTGCATCAAACCAACCACGATTTGGTTGACGATGTCGCGTTCACCTTGATCGGCGCTCCACTGAGCAACTGCCATAATGAGATCCATCGCGGCGGCCAGCTTATCATGGGCGACGGGGCTGTTATTGCTGTATTTTTTGGCATAGGCCAGCACAGAGTCACGCACTTTGCCCTGCAAAGCTTCTAAGCGACCATTCGGACGCAGCCATGCCGTGGCAAAAGTGGAGGTAATTTCGTGCAGCTTATAATAAGGAGAGTCGTAGCGGTGAAAGCGTTCGACCAGATGGTTAGCGACCAGCGTGTTCATCACCTGATCAGTGGTTTCTTGAGGTGCGCCAGCCATCATACCCAGTAATTCGGAGGTTGTGCCGACTCCAAAGGTCGCCCCGAGCAATAAGAGAACACCTTGAAACGCGTTGCTTAATTTGCGGAAGCCGATGGTCAGCGCCAACAATTCGGGCGCTGCACCTGTGCTACTTGGAATCTTTTCGAACTCGGCTAGATAATCTGCCGGTGAGATTTTGGAGGCACGCATGGTGCCACCTGCCACCGTCAAGGCGAAGGGGTTGTAATCGAGAATGCTCGCCAATTCGTCTAAATCATCATCCAAGCCCGTGGCCGATTCGAGACCAGCGGCTTGTTTGAGGAGTGCCATCGCACCCGCATCAGCCAGCTTATCCAGTTCAAGCGCCGTCCACGGGCCTTCGAACGGATCTTTGGCGAGGATCATGACAGGTAAATTACTGGCGCAGCGGGTGATGAAATCAGCAGTCGCTTTAGCGTCCGGTTTGCCATCAATCACAATCAGGGGCTTGTTGCTGGCAAAGGTACTGGCGACAGCCGCAACCATGCCCATCGGATTACTGCTGGCGGCAATTTCCAACACGTTATAGGCGCGTCCCGTGCGTACGATCAGTTCGGGCAGTGAACTATTTTCAACGTCGAGCCAAAGTGCACCACCGGGGAGTTCGGTATAAGCACTGCCAAGCGTTGCAGCCAAGGCTGTCTTACCGATACCTGCGGCACCATAGATTAAGACGGCTTTATTCGCCTTCAGTTGACCATAAACCTGCGCCAACGTACTATCCCGCCCGACCAACTTTCCGGGCAACTGCACAGGGAGAGATTGGGCTTTGTGAGCCGCTGCTTCGTGGGATGTAAAATCGGCCATTGCTTGCCACACCTTCATGTTCATGCACAGAGCATCAGAGGAATTTAATGAAAGTATAGCATGATCGCGTGTAATGCCAAATGTGATTGAGTAACTATCGCCTCAAAAGACGATATACCAGTAGAAGCGGTTGTTAAGAACGGCGCTGCTGACGCTGTGGTTCTTCGTCGCCATCTTGAAAGGACAGCAGTTCGTCGAGACTCATCTTGCCCAGACGATTTTCAGCGAGGGAAGCTCGCAGTTCGTTGCTCAATTCACCATCAGCGGTGATGTGGCGGCGAATGGCGCGGGTATTGGTTTCTTGCCACATAAATTTATGAAGTGCCAGCGGCATTCCGTCAGCGCTGATGCGAAC
>JACDGI010000848.1 GCA_013821665.1 Anaerolineae bacterium | reverse complement strand
CTTATGGTACGCCGAAGTACCAACAGGTGAAAGGCGGCAATACCAACGGTTTGTACGGTGCGGATCAGATGGCAGAACGCGATATTGCACTGTTTTGTGAGGGGGAATTCGACGCACTGCTGGCACGCCAGGAAGCCGGTGATCTGGCAGCCGTCGTGACCTTGAGCAGCGCGACTGCAGCGCTCAGTTCTCGTTGGTATGCCGAACTCACTCACTGTCACACCCTTCTGGTGGCTTATGACCGCGATACAGCCGGTGAAAAAGGGGCAAAGCGACTGCTAGCGCTCTCGCCACGTTTTCGCTCAATTCAGGTGCCCTATGGCAAGGATATAGGCGAATTCCACCTGCAAGATGGCGACATCTACGCCTGGATTGCGGACGCAGTGAAGGATAAACCACCGATTTTGGAGGGAATACCTCATGCCCTCTAAAGCTACCAAGCCACCAAAATCGGAAGAGATGCTGCTGCGTCTGATCCGTGTCGCAGAAATCCTGGTGAAAGGTCAGAACACAACATCTGAGGAGTCATCCGTGAAACCGGTGACTAATCAAACGGCAGCGACTGCAGTTGACGTGCAAAAACACAAACATGAAATTCTGATGTAAGGTAATTCAAAGTCGAGAATAAGGGTTGTTATGGGTCGTCAGACAGGGAAGCGACTGCCACCCAAACCGGGCTGGGCAGTTTATCTACGAACAAGCAGTGAAGAAGCGCAAAACCCAGAGAATTCACAGCGTCGCCAGCGCCATGCGATTGAGCATTCGCTGTTTGTGCGTTCGCCTCTGCCTGTGTTCAATGAGTATATTGACAATCTCAGTGGTAGATATGCCAGTAATCGACCAGGCTATCAACAGATGTTGGAAGATGCGCGGGCAGGCTGCTTCTCATACGTCGCGGTGGAAAACGCCGAACGTTTCGGACGCAATGATACGGAAGCCCTAGTTGCTATCGACGAACTACACAGTCTGGGTATCGCGGTTCGTTTTGCCGACTATCCTGATCTTGACCCGATTGATCCTGATGACCGCATTCTCGTCAGTCTCTCTTTCACGCTGGCACGCCGCGAGTCCATTAAGCTGGGTCAGCGTGTGCGTGGTGGTCAGCACGCTAAACTGCGTACCGGTGGCTTCGTTGGAATGCCGCCAGATGGATACATCAACTGTGAGCAGAAGACCGAAACCGCTGTTAAGACCGAACATGGTAAATACATGCGCTGGATCGAGCAAGACCCGGAACGCATATCCATCTGGCGTTTGGCATGGGATTTGCTCCTGGCGGATTGCATGACGCTGGATGAAATTTGTGAAGAACTCCATCGACGCGGTTATCACTATCGCAGTGGTCGTCCCTTCGTGCAGGTGAAGGCAAATGGGAAGCGTAAGGCCAACAAAAATACCCTCTCGCACAGCTTCCACAACTGGTTTTATGCCGGTTGGTTGGTAAGTGACAAGGCAGAAATCCCGCCAAAGACGGTGCGCGGTCAGTGGCAGCCCATTATCTCAACTGAAGAATTTGAGCAGGGTCTGGACATTTTGGCACGGCGAAATCGCCATCGAGTCGTGAAGCGTAAGCACGACTACCTGTTAAAGGGACTGATCTATATCGAATTACCCGATGAACCAAAGCTCGTTAAGCTCACTGGGTCAACCTCGAATACCCGTCGTTCCGGGGGCGGAACTGCCTACTATTGTGTTCCCAGCAGCAACATCAACATCCTGTGCAGTACCATCGACCAGCAGATACCCGTTGAGTTGATGCGGATACAGGTCGATCCTGAGCTGATCCCACTCATTCGTGATAGTTATACGGATGAACTCGCCCGCAAGCTGGGACATCTGCGTCCAGCTGAACGGAATGAATTACAGGCAGCCCTGCGGTCAGTAGACGAAGAAGAGGCACGGACGGCGCGCTTGTTCGCGACAGGGAAAATCACCGAACGGGTCTGGGACAGCCTGTGGGTAGAATGGCAGGATCGCCGTCGTACCCTTCAGATGAATCTGGAAACGTTGCAACAGAAACGTGAATATCATATTGCGAATTTAGATGCAGCACTCACGATCATTGCAAAAGTGGGTATACTGTATGACAAGCTGGAACGCAGCGACCAAAAAGATTTGCTGCGTCAGATGGTCGAGCGGGTTGTCGTCAACCCGGAGGGAATGATCATCCGGCTGGAGTTACTCCCCCCATTCTCTTACCTGCGACATGTTACTGAGCGGGTACAGAACTGTGGCAGTAGTGCGGTTGAGGGAAAAACAAACGCCAACCCTGCGGTTGGCGAATGTTCGGACTACGTCCAATCTGATGAACGTGGGAGGACTCGAACCTCCGACCTTTCTAGTTTGATAGATAACCCAACATCTCCGGCCCGCGAGAAGCACTATAGCATGAAGGATTACAGTGTGTCAATAGGGTTCATAGTGGTTCAATTGTGCAGAAATCTATATATTTTTGGCAGCATCGCTTGGTGTGAAGTTATCGCCTAACAAGATTGCACCGTAGGGAAGGGTCTGTGACCCTTCCGTTTTCCCATCCCTTTCTACCGCCGCCGACCCTCATCCCCAAATTGAAATGAAAAGAACCTGCATTGCACAGGCTCTTCCTCGTTCATTAGGCTAATCTAAGGCTCAGGTCGCTTTGCAGCATTAGAGGTGATACAGGCGAAGTATATAATAAGCAAAATAGACAATTAGGCATCTCTATGCAAATACAATGCTTCATGTCGTTGTAGTGCAGTTTTCAACATATCCTGACAGTCAAAATAAGCCATTTTTAAGACATCGGTTTGAGATAAGTTACTATTCTCTATAAATTCTTGCATCCAATTTGTAATTAGCGGGGATGGTGCATGGAATTGTTCGCTAGCTTCTTCTAAATGCAATAGCATTATTTGAATTTCATGGACGGCCAAACATCCGCCAAGTAAAGATAAATTTACAAACAAAGCTTGCTCATCTGCGGTGTCTAACAATTGAACTATAGAAGAATTGCCAAAGATTAGCTTCTGAACGTCTTTGTTACTCCAACCTATAGTCGGTAAAACTTTTTCTAATATCAGATGACTATGACGAAATCTGTTGTTACTTAATGATGGGCATGGTTTCAGGATACTCATTAGGTTAATTGTGTACCAAAGATACGCTTGTGAATTGTCTCCATCAGGATCATCAAGCCATTCCTTGTCATATTTAAAATCACTGAGTATTTGTTTTACCCGATCGGAGGCATTTTCTACTGTTGATTTAGCTACAGTGTGTAAC